>CAJOLG010000168.1 GCA_905235315.1 uncultured Solobacterium sp.
TGGTCAGAATATCCGTGCACTGTCCAGCGGAAGCGCATATCTTGCGACAGAACTGGAAGCCAACAACGTTACCGGTCCGTATTTCAACTATATGCAGCTGTTGGCACGCAGTTATCCGGTATACGCGAAAACCGGAACCACAGACTGGGGAAATGACGGCGTTCAGTACGGTATCCCGCGCGGCCAGATGAAAGATAAATGGATGGTAGCCAGCACGAGCCAGTACACCAACTGTGTATGGGTCGGCTATGACATGGCAGTTGCCGGAAAGGAAACGTACTACACTTCCTATAAGAGTTCCCTTAATATCCCCGGCAATATCAACCGTCTGTTGCTTAATAAAGAAGAAGAGCTCTTCGGGATTCCCGAAGCAATACCTGCGCCGGATGATATCGTAAATTCAACATATATCTACGGTACCTTCCCGCACGTAAGTCCGGAGTATTCCATGGACGGCGGAGGAACGGTTACCTCCCTTGTTTCCGCTGCCGGTCTTGAAAACAGCCCGCTGGTAACACCGAACGAATTCCTTGAATACTCAAAGTCAGAGAGTGAATATCTCGGAACCGGCGGTATGAGCGCAAATTATAACCAGTTTGGCATACTCAATGTTTCATGGGCCAATTCCAGCGGTATCTGTGCCGGCGGTCAGCGGAATATCGGTCTGCATGACGCCTATAACAACATTGACCGGTGGGGCGCATGTCTTGCCGACCTCTCATGGCTTACCGGCGACGGCGCATATTGGGGAACCGTTTATGTCAACGATGAACCGGTCGCAGAGATATCCTCTACGAACGGGTTCTACAGCGGTTACGTAATCGACCGGGTCGGCGAAGTCAAAGTGTGCGGCGGCAGTGCAACCGCAGATGGTTTCGACAATACCGCATGCACGGTCGCACAGTATATGTACGATGAAAATGCGAACGGCTATGTCGACGAAGAAGGAAACTGGATCCCGATCAGTATTCAGGAATATGTACAGTACGGTTACTGGGATGAAAACGGAAACTGGGTCGGCCAGGGACATTGGGATGAAAACGGCTTCCATCTCGAATGATACGCAGGCATGAAAAAAACACATCTTCGGATGTGTTTTTTCTATGCCGGCAGTCAGTCACTGACTTTTTTGCGGGCTATGATATGAATCGGTGTACCTTCAAAGTCGAAGGCTTCACGCAGCGAATTCTCTATGAATCGCTGATAGGTGAAATGCATCAGGTTCGGATCATTGCAGGACAGTACAAACGTCGGAGGCTGTATACTGACCTGCGTTGCATAGTAGATCCTAAACCGCTTTCCGTTCCGGGCCGGTGCCGGAGTTGTTACCTGGGTATCCGCAATCACTTCGTTCAGAACATTTGTAGGGATACGACGTTTGCTGTTTTCCGCCACTTTATCCGCGAGCGGAAGCAGTTGGCTGACACGCTGCCCGGTCTTTGCGGAAATGAATACAATCGGTGCATACGACAGATAAACAAATTCCTTACGGACTTTTTCCGTAAATTCATTCATTGTCTTATCGTCTTTTTCCACTGCATCCCACTTGTTTACAGCAATGATTACCGGTTTGCCTGCCTCATGCGCATATCCGGCAACATGCTTGTCCTGTTCCCGGATACCGGCTTCGGCATCGATCAGGAAAATCGCAACATCACAGGATTCAATCGCGGATAACGCCCGGAGAACCGAATACTTTTCAATGGATTCATAGACCCGGCCCCGTTTTCGAATCCCCGCGGTATCAACGATAACATACGGTTTCCCATCATAAACAAATGCGCTGTCGACCGCATCCCGGGTTGTCCCCTGTTCATTTGCGACAATCGCCCGGTCTTCTTTCAGGATCGCATTTACAAGAGATGACTTTCCGACATTCGGCTCGCCGATGACCGCAATCCGAAGTCCCTCGCTTTCATCCCGTTCTTTTTCTTCCGGGAACTGTGCCACACATGCATCAAGAAGATCCCCGATACCGATACCGTGAACACCGGATACGGCAATCGGATCTCCTACCCCAAGGGCGTAGAATTCATAAATGTTTGCCAGCCTGGATTCATCATCGATCTGATTAACCGCAAGCACGACCGGCTTGCTGGATTTCTGCAGCATTCTTGCGATATATTTATCGTCATCCGTAAGTCCGAATTTGCCGTTCACTACGAAAATAATGACATCGGCTTCTTCCATTGCGATCGTAACCTGTGCCTGTATTTCTTTCTGATAAGGCTGGTCTTCAAGCTGGATTCCGCCGGTATCAATCAGGCGGAATGTATGTCCTGTCCATTCCCCCTTTGCGTAGATCCGGTCTCGCGTAACTCCCGGAGTATCTTCCACAATCGATACCCGTGATCCCGCAATTCTGTTAAAAATCGTTGACTTTCCGACATTCGGACGGCCAACGATTGCGATAACTCCCTGATTCACTCTGTCCCCTCCGTTTCAATGAACGGCCGGGCAAGTTCGTAGATCCGCTCTGTGACTTCTTCAATGGACATGTCGGAAGTATCGATTTCAACCGCATCATCTGCTTTGCGAAGCGGTGAGAATTCCCGATTCATATCCTGCTCATCCCGTGCTTTGATTTCCGCTTCCAGTGTATCGATATCGGATGTTTCAATTCCGTTTTCAATATTCTGCAAATACCGCCGCTTGGCTCTGGCTCGCGCAGAAGCAGTCATGTAGATCTTTACTTCCGCATTCGGAAGTACAACGGTACCGATATCACGTCCGTCCATGATAAATCCCTTGGCAGCCGCCATATCCTGCTGGCGTTTCACCAGATCACGCCGGACATTCTGCAGTTTGGAAACATCGCTGGCCCGCATGGACACCTCATCTTCCCGAATCGCTTTACTGACGTCTTCCCCATCCAGGAATACTCTTCCGTCCGGTGTAAGAACAATTTCAGTCTCTGCCAGCATTTTGCATACAGAATCTTCATCATCCATGGCGATGCCCTGCCGGAGTGCCTTCAGTGCCGTGCAGCGGTACATCGCACCGGTATCGAGATGCACATATCCAAGTTTTTTGCAGAGTTCTTTCGCAATAGTGCTTTTGCCTGCAGCACTCGGTCCGTCGATTGCAATATTGATTCGCATATCAGCTGATCACTCCTTTTGAGAGAAGCACCCAGTACACGACCACCGCAAGCACAAGTGCCAATGCAATGATCAGAATAATCAGAACAATATTCAGAATCTGATTTGTCCGGTGCATCTTGTCGTTCACATCATTGAGGTTATCTTCATAATCATCCATCTGCGACCGGATCATGGAAGTTTCGTTCAGAATCCGTTCGGTTGTCGGACGATTGTAATAATCATCATTGCTGTTTTCCTTTACCGTCTTCCGCGCATAAGCACGGGAAGAAGAGCCGGCATCCTGCTTCGGCTGGTTATCAATCATCCGGCGGACTTCCGCAGCGATATCGTCTTTTGTCATGGTTCTGGGATCATCATCGATGTACTCGTCTTCGTCTGTAAACTCACCCGTGTCATCAAAAATATCTTCGTCCCATGACTTTGCCTTTTTGGAAGGTTTTCCGGTAAACGAAATATCCGCAGTATCATTATCCTTCGGCAGAGGTGCGCTGACAGTCTGCGGCTTGCGCGCCGGTTCCGGGTTCATATTCTGACTGATCGGTTTGATCGTGACCGGCTGATCCTCATCCGGATACGGTTTCGACGGAGCCTGCGGCCGCTCTCCCTTCAGATTTCGGAGAATATCAAGATCGGTATTCGCAGAGAACGCATTCCCCTGTTCAATGTTGTATTTTTTGGCTTCCTGAACAAACTCATCGATATATTCGTTATTGAATGATTTCGTATATGCCCCGTTTTGAAAATACTGGTGACTGTACAGGTTCTTCCCTTCGTGCAGGCTGTGCCGGAGGAACCGGCTCCTCCATCTGATAGGTAGCGGCACGGCGGGGCTGCACAGCAGAAACAGTCTCTGAGGTCTGCGCTTCCGGCAGTTCAATCTGCCCCGGCGCGATGTTTTCCAGACGCTGTTTATACGGCTGCAGTTCCGGTGTCTGCATTCCGGCTTCGGAATCATTCTGAAGACTCTTTCGGAGTTCTTCGTATTTTGCTTTACGGGAATATATCGGCATGTTTTAAAATTCTCCAATTATTAGACATTATAGCATGATTATCAGGCCGGAAAGCGCAATCATCTGTGGAGAATCGGCGAAATCCTCTTATAAACCAGAATTGTGAGGATACTGTTAAGAAGGAGCAGTCGCAAACAGGACAAACGTAAACCGGTCTTTAATCAGCGGAATCAATGCGGATCCCATCCCGATCAGTGCTTCCATCGGCATGTTATAAAAATAGGAATATGCAGGAAGAAGCACGACTGCGTTCAGAAAAGCACCGAACACCACCAGACAGACACTGCCGACAATAAGACCCCGGACTGCCGTTTTACGCGTCTTATTACGATGATAAATGACAATGGCCGGAAGTACGAATGACAGTCCGATCAGAAAGTTTGCGGTTTCTCCCACATATGCGGTCATCGTACCGGTAAAAATGATATTCAGCAGGATCTTCAGCGCTTCAATACAGACGGCGGGAAGCCAGCCCAACGCAAAAC
>CAJOLG010000169.1 GCA_905235315.1 uncultured Solobacterium sp.
GAGTATCTGACAGAATGGGGAGAATGGTATCTCGATACCGTAAATCCGGACGGCTTCCGTCTGGATGCGCTCAAGCATATCGACCGGTCCTTTTTCCCGGACTGGCTGAAGGAAATGCGGGAGTACAGCGGGAAAGAACTGTTTACGGTCGGGGAGTACTGGAAGACGGATGTCACGAAGCTGAAGGCATTCCTGGACGATACCGGAGAATGCATGTCGCTGTTTGATGTTCCGCTTCATTACGCATTCCATAACATCTCGCATTCTTTCGGGCTGTATGATCTTTCCCAGATCTTCAGCGGGACACTGACCGCCATCGATCCGGTTCATTCCGTGACCTTTGTGGATAATCATGACACGCAGCCCGGCCAGGCGCTTGACAGCAGTGTGGAATCCTGGTTTGTCCCGCTGGCGTATGCCCTGATCCTGCTGCGGAGAGAGGGATACCCGTGCATCTTCTACGGGGATTATTACGGCCTTGAGGCAAGAAACGGGGAGAACTTCAAAGGGATTATTGATGAGATGCTGGATGTGCGGAAAAACGCACTGTACGGCGAACGCCATGACTGGTTTGATGACCCGGATGTGATCGGATGGACCTATGAGGGAGACAAGGCGCATAAAAACTCCGGAACCGCTGTGATTCTGTCGGATCACGGAGAAGGGGAAAAGCGGATGTATGCCGGGATTTCGCATGCGGGAGAGACCTGGATCGACCGCTCCGGTAACGGCTGCGGCCCGGTGGAAATCGATGAAGATGGATACGGCATATTCCGCTGTCCTGACGGCGGGGTAAGCTTCTATACAAAGCAGGAAGCACCGATTTCGAAAATGTAATCGGTTACGCTGAAATTATGGGTGAAATATGTGTCAATTATGGTCTTTAAAACGGTGGAAATGGACCTGGTAATGACGTATATTCAATAAGTGACAGGAATCCCTGTCACAGGAGGAAAGAAGTATTATGAAGAAATTACTGACAGCTCTTCTTGCGGGAATGATGCTGGTGGGATGCGGTAAGACCGCGACAGAAGAACCGGCACCGACGGAAGACGCAAAGACGGAAGAGCCCTCTGCAGGCGCAGGCGCAGTGCTTGGCGGATGGACCGTCAATACTGACTTCAACAGTATGATGGCGGATGACGATGTTTCCCGGTTCGAAACCGCGAAGGAAGGCCTGCTCGGTGTGAACTACACACCGGTTCAGGTGATTGCGACACAGGTCGTGAACGGAACCAACTATGCGTATCTTGCGACCGGCTCGACCGTGACGGCAGAACCGAAAAACGGCTGGTATGTGATCGTTGTGAATGAAAACACCGCCGGTGAAGTATCTCTCGTCAACATTCGTGAGATCGATCCTGCGGATATCCATACCAAGGAGAACGCGGACGGCGCAGTGCTTGGCGGATGGACCGCAACCGATACCGGCAAGGCAGGAATGCTGCCGAGTGAAGACGCAATGGCAGCCTTTGACAAAGCGCAGGAGAAACTTCTCGGTGTTACGCTGAACCCGATTGCGCTGATCGCATCCCAGGTTGTCAACGGCACTAACTATGCAGTACTCAGCCGCGGCAGAACAGCCACCGAGAATCCGGAAGTGAATCTCTATGTCACCATCATCAATGCCGGCACGGACGGAAGTGTTGAGGTCCTGGAAAACAATCTTCTCGATCTCGAATACTATGTGAGTACGGCGGAGACATCCCCGATCGAAGGGGAATGGGAGCTGACAAAGGTTGTCGCAGCGGTACCGGGCGGCGAGCCTAAGGAAATGAACCGGGAAGAGAATCAGTCCCTGTTCGGCGACCCTGCATACTACACCTTCAACAGCAACGGAACCGGAACGCTCAATGTGATTGAGGGCGATACCACCGCAAAGGCTGACGGTACCTGGAAAGAAAACGCAGACGGCACCTTTACCTTCACGACCGATGGCGAAGATGAACTGACCGTTTCCTATGATGCGGCGAGCGATACGCTGGTGCGCCATTTCACGGATGACAGCGCGGATGCGCAGTACTCCGAAATTGACTTCACCTACACCCGCAGATAAACTGCAGAACCGGATTATTGTTCAAAACCTGTAAAGACTTCATCTTCGGATGAGGTCTTTTTTTCTTAATGCGATTTTAATGTCCGGAAACTCAACTTAATCCCATCTTAATGCAGGTCTGTTTAAAGTGATATCAACGAAAGGGGATCACTATGCTGGGAGTGAAGATTTTCCTGCGGGACAGACTCACGTCGTTCCGGCTGATTCTGATCGGGTTCGCCCTTCTGATTTTTGCCGGCGCATGTCTTCTTTCTCTGCCGGCTGCGGATGCGGCCCATCAGGGAACTCCGTTTCTCAACGCACTTTTTACTTCTGCTTCCGCAGTGTGCGTTACCGGGCTCGTTGTTTATGACACTGCAGTCCACTGGTCCCTGTTTGGAAAGGCGGTCATTCTCCTGCTGATTCAGATCGGCGGCCTCGGCGTCATCACGGTTGTGGTTTTCATGATCGTGCTCAGCGGAAAACAGATCGGTATCCGCCAGCGAAGTATTATGCAGGACGCGATATCCGCACCGCAGATTGGCGGAATTATCCGTTTCACCCGTTTCTTCATCCTCGGAACCCTTCTTCTGGAGACCATCGGAACCCTGTGCCTTGCGCCGGTATTCATCCCCATGCTGGGAACCGCAAAAGGCCTCGGCTATGCGCTGTTTCACTCCGTCTCCGCTTTCTGCAACGCGGGGTTTGATCTGATGGGCATCCGGGGGCCGTTTTCCTCTCTTTCTTCCTTTGAGAACAATCACTGGGTACTGTCTGTAATCATGGTTCTGATCATTGCCGGCGGGATTGGCTTTCTCACCTGGAGAGATCTTCTGGATAACCATTTCCGGTGGGCGCGGCTTCGCCTGCAGACAAAGGTCATTCTGTCGACGACTGCGGCGCTTCTTCTGTCGGCGTTTCTGTTTTTCTACGCAATTGAATTCCGTGCGGTACCCGGTGCGAACCGGATCTGGTATTCGATGTTCGCTGCGGTGACACCGCGTACGGCAGGGTTCAACACCTTTGATTACGGTGCGATTTCCGAGAGCGGGATGCTGGTGACGATTCTGCTGATGCTGACGGGAGGAGCACCGGGCTCCACTGCCGGCGGAATGAAGGTAACCACACTGTTTGCGGTATGTCTCGGCGGGCTGGACGATCTGCGCAGTAAAGAGGATGTGAACTGCTTTGGAAGACGTCTGGATCACGATGTGATCCGGAAGGCATTTGCGGTGGTGTTTATCTATACGGGTCTTCTGCTGACAGGCTCTGCTGCGCTTTCCATTCTGGAATCCCTGCCGGTGATCCGTGCGATGTTTGAGTGTGCAAGTGCGCTCGGCACGGTGGGACTGACAACCGGTATTACACCGGATCTTTGCACCGTTTCAAAACTGATTCTGATTTTCTTTATGTACTTCGGCCGGGTCGGCGGGCTGACCATCGTCTATGCGGCAGCTTCTGTCACCAAACGGCAGATTCGGAAATATCCGATGGAAAAGATCGTGGTTGGATAAGAAAGGAACGAATGACATGAAAAATGTGCTTGTGATCGGAGCCGGGCGCTTCGGCAGATATACCTGTGAAAAGCTCCATGCGATGGGACATCAGGTAATGCTGGTGGATAAGGACGAAGAGCGTATCAACAAGGCGCTGGAATATGTTACGAGTGCTGAGATCGGCGACAGTACGGACAGCGATTTTATGCAGTCCCTCGGCATCAGGGATTATGACCTGTGCATTGTGGCAATCGGCGATGACTTTCTGAGCTCGCTTGAAACAACATTTCTTCTGGAAGAACTTGGAGCGCGCCGCACCG
>CAJOLG010000170.1 GCA_905235315.1 uncultured Solobacterium sp.
CATAACGGAAGGAAGAACCAGCATCGGCAGATATTCCATTGCGCTTCTACCGCTCAGCCATGCGTTGTACGCACTGAAAAGACCGGTAAAAAGAGAAGCAGAGGACATCATCAGCATCGGCCCCATCAGAAAGACGAGCGGCCGCTGATGAACCGTTTCAATCGGCGCCGGTTCTTTAAGTTCGATCTCATAATGAAGCTCTTCCACCGGAACCTGAAACGGCCGGTGAAGAACAAACGCAGGCTCTGACTCCGGCAGACGTGTTTCTTCCATCACCGCATCCGGCAGAGAACAATAGGTATTCGCCGCACCGGATACCGCAATAAAATCCGGATACAGAATCACCTGTACATTCAGTACCCGGAACCGGTCCCCCGCAGAAAACCCGGTTTCACGCACTTCCCTTCCGGAAAGATCGGCAATTCCGCTGCCGGATCGATCCACAACCGTACTGTTACTGCGGAGGAATAAAAACTGTCCGGCGGTCAGGTTTTTATCCTGTACATAAATATCGTCGTCAATTGAGTTTCCCAATGTAATCCGGTCTTTATTCCAGGAGAATTTTCGAAATGTTTCATACCCCCTGTCGTAAATAGACCATCGGATCTCGGCATCCTCCCCGCTTTCAGGATCCGTGATTGCGGTGATTCCTTCATGTTCGATTTCCGGATTCCGATCAAAACGGAACCGGAACGGAATCCGCAGATAATACCTGTCTCCGTTCCGGTAAATACTGCATTCCTGATTCAGACATACGAACCCGGTTTTTCGGTCATTGACATGGATCACGCTCCGCCTTCCGGGTTCCGTCAGCCAGCCAATCATGATTTATGCCGCACAAGAACCGAACAGCTCACTTCATATTTCCCGTCTTTGGTGCGGATATGAATGATCGCAGCCCCTTCCTTTACGGCCGTAACATCTGTGCCGGATACCGACGCAACAGAAGGCGTATCAGAGGAAAAGACAAGATCTGACATCTCATATCCAGCCGGGAGTGCCTTGATGGGGATTTCGATCTTTTCACCCGGATCCGCAATCAGAGAGTAGCTTCCGATCCGGATGTCATCACTTTCCACAACTTCGGTCTCTTTTGGCTGAATGCGGTCTTTCCGCGTACAGCGGCTCACATAATGACCGTTTTCCATATGCCCGTTGAGGCCCGGGATCAATTCGCCGTTTTGTTCATTTGAAAGCGTAATCGTTTTTCCGAGGCCCGCTCTTCCTGCCAGTGTGCCTGAGGAA
The DNA here is from genome assembly GCA_905235315.1 of uncultured Solobacterium sp. Taxonomy (GTDB): domain Bacteria; phylum Bacillota_I; class Bacilli_A; order Erysipelotrichales; family Erysipelotrichaceae; genus Bulleidia. The sequence continues at coordinate 1,246 of CAJOLG010000170.1, forward strand.
TTAAGCTTGATATCCATGGTTTTAAACGCACTGATATCTGCACAGGTAAGCACCCCTTCGTTCCCGTCCGCAAGATCATCGATCAGATCCGAGGGAATATCTTCAGCGTTCAGCACAGAATGGTTGTTTTCACTGTCATACAGATGAACGACCGCATCCGCCTTTGCGGTAACGCCTGCTTCGGTGGTAATGTCCGCCAGCGCCATACCGGCAAGTTTCATGGATGACGCAACTCCCCCGAGAAGCCCGGTGTCAGCGCGGAGCTCAGCCTCCGCCTTCATATCGGAATGATTCAGCCCCCGCACGTGTCCGTCCCGTAGTTCCATGCCGATACGGTTGTCCTGCGTCAAAGAAAGCTGTGCTCTTCCTGAAGCACGAATGGTCAGCTGCAGCTGCATTCCAATCGTCAGCAGCGGCGAAGAAGGAACCGGGATTTCAACGCTGACAAGCGGCAATGTGATATCGGCCGCATCATTTTTCGCCTGAAACAGATTACGGATCGTCCCGAGAAAGTTTCCCGGTTCAACGCGGGAAAAGTCCCCGTACAGCTTCTTATAGGAACCGGCCTCCGCACCGAGGTTTTCGGAAGAAGTGAATTCCATCTTGAAATACCCGTCTTTGATCACACCGTCTTCCATTTTCCAGCGATAGGACGGTGTTACCGAAGACACCGTAAGATTTCCAAAGACGTTCAGTCCGGACGGTGTTTTCTTCGTGACCTCGGCGCGAATTCCTGTCGCAGTTACAGAATAGGAAATGTGATACCCATTGATGTCATGACTGCGGGCATACCCGATTTGCCGCACACCGGCCGGAACAGCGGTATCGTTTGTTGCCAGGGTTCCTTCCTGAATGACAGTCTGGTCTGCCAGATCCACGATTCTCGCCGTACTGAAATCCACGGTAAACGAATCCGCCGCATCAATATCGGAAATCACATCTTCTGCTTTTGCGGGCTCGATCGCCGCATATACGGCATCGTCTGCTGTTTCTGTACCGGTGATTCGATAGAGCTGCGGCTGATTGTCATCGGTTCTGAAATACTGTCCCGAAGAAGCGGGTGTACCTGCGGGAAACACCGCCGTCCCTGTTTCTTCATCGATCTCCTCCGGAAGTTCTTCGATGAATTCCAGGTCCTCATTGAACGCGATTTCTGAGTGCGGCATCTCTATCCTTCCGCTGTCGATAAGATCGGTAACCGCCGCAAGACAATTCAGCGCTTCCGTTTTTTCAATTGCCTGGCGGGGGCGGAACCTGCCTTTGGAATCCAGCGAAAGAAGGCCGCCGGCAACGGAAGCCGCAACATGTTTGGGAAACGCAGAAGCGGAAAGATCCCGGATTTCGATTCCGAAATCCTCAGGAATATCCCGTTCGGAAAGATTCATCAGTGTATATGCGGTCCATTCCCTGGTAAGGACCTGTTCCGGCTCAAACGGTGCCGAACCGTCCAGAACCGACCATTCGGCAGCTGCCTGCACCGCCTCGTAATACGGCGAATCTTCCGTTACATTCATAAAATAAGGTTTGGAGGATGGATCGGCAGAAAGGCCGGCTTTCTGATCCAGCAGCGTGATCCACTCTCCCAGTGTCATGGTGGTTCCGTTATCGGAAGCACATCCTGACAGAAGTCCTGTCAGGATGGCTGCCGCAAACAGAAACACCGTGTTACGCCTGCATGCTTTGCGCATTGCTTGTGATCGTTGTTTCCAGGGTGTCATAGCTTTCCGCCGTACGGTCAAGAAATGCGGCGTAGGAATCAATTGTTTCCTTTTCTGTTTCAAACCTTGCCGCAAATACATTGAATCGGCTGCGGATCGCCTCTCCGCCGTCTGAAATCCAGGAGACATTGGTATTGCTCATCTCTTTTTTCATTGCGTTGAGGTCTTCATACATCTGCTGGTTGCAGCTGCGGATACGGGAAGCGCATTCTGTCACTTCCGCAAGTGATACTTTAAGACTGTCCATCGGAATTCTCCTTTCTACCTTCTGAGTGCATTCGCCTGTGATGTGAGATCATCCTGTACGCTGCGGTAAGATTTTGCCGAATTTCTGAGGAATTCCGCATACTGGCCGCAGAGCAGGCTCATCTCACGAAAATCACTCTGAAATCTTGAAATCTGGTTGGAAAATGCTGTGTTGTCCTTTCCCTGCCATCCTGCTTTCATTGTGTCTACTGCTTCAAATAGACTGGTGTAAGCTCGGATGTAATCCTGGTTGGAGTCATCAATACGGGAAGCACTGGCTTCCAACTGCTCCGGTTCAACTGCAATGGAACGCATATCTGGGTTCCTCCTTTCTGAATACCTTTTACCCGCACAAAAGAAAAATCCCCGCGAATCCGGGGATAATTCAGAAAAAATTTTATCGGTTCAGAAATGAATGGTATGTTTTTGCCCGGCAAGCAGATACGTTATGGAAAGCCCGTTGTCGGTATGCACAGCCAACGTCTCTGCTTCACTCAGATGGCGGTATTGGCGGTATTTCTCTTTCATTTCTTCCGTATAGGCAGAAGGATCATCGCTGGTAAGAAAGACACCCCCAAGCAGCGCATTGACCGATGCCAGCATATCAGGCCGCAGTTCTCTGTGCGGAGGAAGAATACATCGGGATCACTGAGATACGCCCGGCGGTTCAGGCTGCGCCTCGAAATACTGTTTGCGATCGCATTGCGGGTCGAGGGCCGCTCGCGATGAATCACACGCATATGAAGCTTGTCGTTCCAGTCGAGGGATACATCGCAGCTGATCCTGCAGTACTCCACAAGTCCAAACGCAGGCATGACCGGAACGCCGCATCCGAGAATCGGGTGATCGCCGCAAAGTTCTCTGAGGAATTTCATCGCCCGGATCATACGTCCGGCACGTGTTTCATTCGCCGTACCATAAGGGGCAGCACCGTAGAGAAAATCCAGTTTTACAAGATCAAATCCCCACGTATTGAACACCTTGTCAAAAACCCTTCGAAGGTAGTCCTGTACTTCCGGGTTATCAATATCCAGAGAATAGAAGTCAGACCAGTTACAGCCACAGCAGAACATCTCCCCTTCATGCCGGAAAAACCAGTCGGGATGTTCTTTAAAGACCCGGCTTTTGGTTTCCGCCACAAACGGAGCGAGCCAGATCCCCGCCTGAAAGCCGCTGTCATGGATCTCATCCACCAGCTTCTTCAGTCCGCCGGGGAATTTTGCCCGGTCTTCTTCCAGCCAGTCACCCACAAACGGCTCCCAGCCGTCATCGATCTGAAACAGATCTCCCGGCTGAAAGATCGATCTGCACCCGGCAAGATCCTGTCGGATCGCCTGCTCACTGATACTCTGATATCGGTTATACCAGCTGGAATACCCGTACAGTTTCGGTGCTTCAATACGTTTCTGCGGCAATGCATCGAACCAGGCATCATAAACTTCCTGCTCACTTCCCTGTGCCACAAAGAGATCAAAGATCGGGTAACTCCCTTCCGTCTCAATATTTTCGCAGTCACGCTCCGCAACCAGTGCATTTGTCCGTGTCAGGTAGCTGAACATGGTATAACCGGGTGTTTCGTCGAGGGATGCGAAGAGACGCACCTGATCTTTGTTTCTGAAATGGCACCATGAAAACCCATGTACAATTCCGAGCAGCCACGGATAGTTCACAAAATGATAATCGGAATATCCGTCTAACTTATACCGTTTGATCAACGTTTGGGGAAGGCCGTTCAGACCCCGGATCCGTGAATTGCGGGTATATTCCGGACAGTATGTCCATGTCTGGTACCCGTTCATGAAGATACGTTCACGAAATACCGTTTTAACCGGAATCTCCGCAGTCACCCGTTTGATGGTACATCTGGGCAGATCACATGTGATATGGTTTATCCCTTCGTTCAGCTCATAAACACCGGAACAATACTCTTCCACCCCATCGCGTATGAACAGTACCGTCCAGTTCAGTTCATACATTACGCATCTCCTTTGCGGGCTGAAAGTTCTGCGCTCATCGAAACGATTTTCTCATCGGTAAGAAGGAACTTTTTCCGGAACAGGATCATTGCGGCAAACAGACCGATAATCGGAAGCACTGTCATAAGAAGCCGCAGGCCGTTGATGGTTGAAGCACTCTGGGCAACGATCGTTCCATCGGTGCTGTCATCTCCGACGAGACCGATGAGATCCAAACCGATGCCGCACAGGAAGACCGCAAGTCCGCTTGCAAGTTTTACAACAAATGTCTGCATGGAGAAGATGACACTTTCTTCCCGTTTCCCGGATTTGAGTTCTCCATAGTCCACGGTTGCGGAAAGGAATACCGTAGTAAGCACCGTCAGAATGCCGTTTGCGACGAATACCAGCATGCCGGCGCCGCAGATGACAAGCATATTGTTCGCAAGCCCGGTAAAGCATGCGATGAGAATCAGTGCATATCCAAGAATCTCCATAATAAGGCAGAGTTTAAAGATGGATTCATTCTTCATCTTCACCTTCCGTAAAAGCGGATACAGCAGCATCATGGAAAGAATCTGGGAAGCTCCGCCTACCATGTTGAACAGCATATGGGAGCTGGCCCAGTCTGCCCCTCCGACATCATATTTAAAGAAATAAATCAGAAGATTGGAGGTAATATACAGCGCGGTATTGATCAGAACGATCGTAAGCACAACAACCATTGCCTGGTCATTGGAAAACAGTGCCCGGAACATATCCCCGATCGAAGCTGCTTCCGTCTGTTTCTCTTCGGCCGAAGGCTGTTCCCGGATTGAGAGAAACAGAATGACTTCTGCGATAACAAACACAATCGCCACAATCAGCGCGACCCAGGCAAACCCGGAACGCTCGGATGTCCGGTCGATTCCGCCGCCGATCAATTGCACGGAGCGCATCGCAAAGACCGTGATCAGCGCATTGCCCACACCGGCGCACGTCCGGCCGACAACGGACAGGGATTCGCGGTCCTTAGGTTCGGAGGTAACCGCCGGAATCAGGGACCAGAACGGAATATCCATCATCGTGTATGTAACGCCCCACAGAATATAGATGACCGCAAAGTAAACTCTCAGCCCGGTGCCTTCCATTCCGTTCGGAACCGCAAAGAGCGCATAAAGTACAAACGCATTCAGGATCGAGCCGGAAAGAATCCAGGGGCGGAACTTTCCCCATTTTGTGTGTGTCTTTGCGACAACAATCCCCATAAAGGGATCGTTGACCGCATCAAACACGCGGGCAGCCATAAGAATCAGACCGACAAACCCGGCTGAGATTCCAAGGATCTGATTATAGTAATACATGACATAGGCGCTGCTCAGCGCATACACCATGTCTTTGCCGACGGCTCCGAGGCCGTATGCGGCGGTTTGTTTTTTCGAAAATTTCATACTGTTCTATCTCACCTCAAAACTGATTGTTGTATCTGTCAAACCTTCGCAGTGAATTGTAAGTTCCGCATGCCCGGACGTACCGGTCGTACGGATATAGAGCCCGCTCATTCCGCCTTCCAGTACCGCAGAAGCGGGGCCGGCAAGTTCAATCGGTCCGGCTGTTTCAAATGTCAGCGGAAGCTGTGCATAAGAAGCAGGATTGTTGTTTTCATCTTCAATCCGGATACGTACTGCCGCCATATCATAGACCTCCCCCTCGTAGAGTTCCGTGCGGGAAACGGTCGTTTTCAGATGCAGTTTCTGTCCCGGTGTTTTTGTGACGGAGGCGATTACCGTTCCGTTTTTAATGGCATCAAACCGCCATTTGGTCGCCTCATCGCCCCAGTTTCCGACATACGTTCCATAGAGCCGGTACCCGTCTTCAAACGTCATCTTATACCGCAGCATTATATAGGCCAGTTCCGCTTTGTAGCGGGCAGGAAGCGCGGAGAAGCCGTATTTCCCGGCCGCCAGCATGCATTCCCGGATCGCTGCTGCCTGCGCCTTCGGCATATGTTCCTGGGTTTCCAGCAGTTCCCCGATGGTGTCATCAATCAGAACCGGTCCGTGATTCATGCCATCCCAGCCGTTTGATTCAAACTTCTTTACAAAGACATCATTCTTATAGAGCTCCACGCAGTCCGCATTGGTGAAGGCATAAATATCGCCGATATTGCCTGCCGCATAATCCCCGATATCCATCGAATTTCCGATTTCCAGAACCGGTGTTCTGTCTCCCTGGCTTGCGTATACCGCCGCCGCCAGTTTGGGATTCCGGAAACTGTCCATTACACCGTGATAACAGATTCTGTCCCCGCTCCCGAAATCCTTATGCGTCGGATAATCAAACATCACCCATTGGATTACTCCCGCATGAGAGCCGTCTGCCTTTGCCTGGTTCATGACACGCGCATGACGCAGGGCATGTTCCTGACGCTTCGACCAGGGATCATACGCTTTTGTCGGAAACATATGCCCGTTTGCCTCACTGATCAGCATCGGTTTCTTCAGATCCGGAGAAACCGCCTTCTTCGGCTTCGCACCCGGTGTTTCACCGTTGTGAGAAAAGTCATTGAACGCGTACACATCTTCCAGCAGATGACTCTTTTCCAGATAGCGGACCCCGCTTGTAAACCGTGTCGGATCCAGGTCATGCGCAACCGCATTGGTTCTTGTATACAGCTCATCGTCATCAAGGGATTCATTCACCCGAACGCCCCAGAGAATGATGGACGGATGATTGCGATACTGCAGGATCATCTCCTGTACATTGCGGACGCATTGTTCCCGCCAGGCTTCTTCCTTCGA
>CAJOLG010000171.1 GCA_905235315.1 uncultured Solobacterium sp.
ACGGTCAGGATCAGAAAGACCCGGACTTCCTGAACCATTATTTCCAGGGATGGTATAAAAACGGATACCTTGAGATTCCGGATGAAGACGCAGAGGAAGTGGAAGAAACGGAAGAAGAGGAAACCGACGAAACAGGCGAAACCGAAGAACCGGCAGAAGAACCTGCAGGTGAACAGGAAACGGCAGTCGGTTAAGGAAAGTGACCTTCAAAAGCGGCCCCGATGACGCATCCGGCCGGGAATACACCGCTTTTGGAAGGCAGAAAGTGAAGCATTACCTTGGATTCAAAGCTGATGTGTAGGCTAAACTGGAACTGTTCAGCTTACCCGGCAACGGAATATGGAGAAAACAGGATTGTCCTGTTCACTCCCTGCAGCGCGGTTCGTGCTCGTGCGGCCGCATTATTTGAGGATTCACAGATATGAATGAAGAAATGAAACAGCTTCTGGATGAGATCCGGGCAGCGAGAAACAATGATCTGAATGCGCCCCGCAGGATTGCGGACCGCACCCGCACGGTTTCTTTGATCAAGAAAGCACAGGTCGTGCTTCTTCCCGGATATTATCATTACAACAACCTGACGGCAGAACAGGCGCTGGAAGAACTCTCTGAGGATCTGAAGGGCGAGATTTCTGCGGCTTTGTGTTTCAGCGGACGGAATATGACGCTGGCAGAATCGCTTTCGGAAGAGTTTCTGAAACGGCTGCCCCGGATCATGCGGATTCTGAATACCGATATTCAGGCAATCTACGAGGGGGATCCGGCAGCCAAAAGCCAGGCGGAAGTTATCCTGTGTTATCCCGGATTTTATGCGATTTCCATTTATCGTATTGCGCATGAGCTGTATGAGCTGGATGTGCCGTATATTCCCCGTATCATGACAGAATATGCGCACGAGAAGACGGGGATTGATATCAATCCCGGCGCATCGATCGGAGAATACTTCTGCATCGACCACGGAACCGGCATTGTGATCGGGGAGACCGCCCGGATCGGACACCATGTAAAGCTGTATCAGGGGGTTACGATCGGCGCGAAGAGTTTTGAAAAGGATGAAAACGGGCACCTTGTAAAAGGCGGCAAGCGGCATCCGGATATCGGTGATCATGTTGTTGTGTATGCCAATGCCACGATTCTTGGCGGAGATACCAGAATCGGGGATCACTGCACCATCGGCGGAAACGTGTGGCTTCTTGAAAGTCTTCCGCCGTATACGACCATTGTCCATCCGGTTGGAGAAGATCAGATCCTGACATGTCCTGAAGGGGATTGATTGAATACTGTTCTTCTTTGACTCGTGATATATAATAGTCATGTTGCCATAGTATTGAGAGGTTCTTTATGACAGTGGAAAGAAAAACAAAATACGGTGCGATCAGTGTGACGGAAGATGCAGTCGCATCGCTCGCCGGAGGAGTAATTACCGAATGTTACGGGGTTGTCGGAATGGCGAGCAAAAAACTGTTCCGTGACGGCTGGGCAGAAGCCCTCCGCAAGGAGAACTATTCCCGCGGCGTCGTCGTGCGCAGAACCGCAGACGGTCTTGAAATAGATCTTTATATTATTGTCGGGTTCGGCGTAAAGATTACCGAAGTAGTGAATGAAGCACAGAAAAAAGTTAAATACATTCTTCAGAAGTCTCTTTCGGAAGACATTTCGGCTGTAAACGTCTATGTACAGGGCGTTCAGGCAATCGAATAAGCAGGTGGCAGCTATGGATCGAATGAACGGTAAACAGTTAAAAGAAATGCTGGAAAGCGGCTGTAACAACCTGAACAACCGCAAAAAGGAAATTGATGCGCTGAATGTGTTCCCGGTACCTGACGGAGATACCGGAACGAATATGTCCCTGACATTTTCCAACGGAATCAGTGAGATCCGGAAGTCCGGAAGCGAGGAACTTCCGGTCATCGCGAAAACGCTGAGCCGCGGACTTCTGATGGGTGCCCGCGGGAATTCCGGCGTTATTACTTCCCAGATCTTCCGCGGATTCTATCAGGCAATCAAGGAGAAAAGCGAACTTACTCCCACGGACTTCTGCGATGCGATGAAGAACGGCGCAAAAATGGCCTACAAAGCGGTCATGCGTCCGGTGGAAGGAACAATCCTGACGGTTGTCCGGGAATCCACCGATGCGGCGGAAGCGTTTATGTCCAAAAACCCGGGTGCTTCCCTGGAAGAATACATGGAAGTTCTTTGTCAGGAGGCCCAGAAAAGTCTGGATCACACCCCGGAACTTCTCCCGGTACTGAAGGAAACCGGATGTGTTGACTCCGGCGGTGCCGGACTTGTCGCAATCTTCAACGGGTTTCTGAGTTATCTGAAAGGGGAACCGATCCAGGAAGCGGCGGAAGGCAGTGAGAAAGAGACAGGCGAACGCCGTATCGGATACCGTACCGAGTTTATTCTCAACCTTTCGGAACAGGGCTCTCATCTGTTCCGGGAAGAAAAATTCCGCGATAAGCTGAACGCGCTCGGCGATCATATCACAGTGGTTGTCGACGGAAAAACCATCAAGACACGGGTCTCTACACTGACACCCGGTGATGCGGTGAATCTCGGTCAGCGGTATGGCGAATTCAGCCGGATTCAGATCGAGCCGGAGAGTGATTCGATGAATCCTTCCATTCTTGAGACGGAAAAACCCGTTGAGGAGCAGGAATACGGTATTATCACCGTCTGCGCCGGATCCGGGCTTGAAAAACTGTTCCGTGATTACCGGGCAGATTATGTTGTATCGGGCGGGCAGACAATGAATCCCTCCACTGAGGATATTGTTCAGGCGATTGCCAAGGTCAATGCGAAGCATATCTTCATTCTTCCGAACAACTCCAACATCATCATGGCGGCGAAACAGGCTGCGGATGTTACGGAAGATAAGGATATTATCGTTCTTGAAACAAAAACGATCCCGCAGGGACTGGCCGCATGCATTCCGTTCAATCCGGCGGAGGATACCGAAACCAATATTGAACGCATGAAAGAGGCGATTTCGGAAGTGAAGTCCGGGCAGATCACGTATGCGATCAAGAATACGACAATCGAAGGACGTGAGATCCATGAAGGGGATTACATGGGAATCCTCAATAAAGACATCGTTCTTACCGCCCGCGATATGAAAGAAGCAACCTGCAGGCTGATCGATGCGATGATTGACGAGGACAGCGAAATCGTCACCCTGATTCAGGGCGAAGACGCAACCGATGAAGACACCGAAGCAGTCAGCGCTTATATCAGTGACACCTATGAGGTGGACATTGAAGTGCAGAAAGGCAACCAGCCGGTGTACGCATTTATCATCGGGGTCGAGTAAGACAGGAAAGCAATACGGACATCTGTGATACCGCAGATGTCTTTTTTTCTTGGGCTTCCATCTCTCGGCAGTGCATTCCATACGCTATAATACCGATAGCGATGGAACTGGATGATAAACGGCTGAAACTTACACCGAAACGCGTGGAAGCGCTCCGCTCACTCGGAATCGAAGATACCGGGTCGCTTTTGCGTTACTATCCGTTTCGCTATGACATTCTGAATGCGGCAGATCCGTCGGAATGGCACGAAAAAGATAAGGTCACGTTTCAGGGAACCGTGGCAGGAAGAGTTTCCACTGCCTACTTCAAGGGAAGAGCAGTCTCGCGGTTTCGGGTTCTGTGTAATGACAATGTGATCAGTATTACGATTTTCAACCGACCCTGGGCAAAAACGCTGAAAGACGGTGACATTGTGACGATCACCGGGAATTATATGGGCAGCGGGCGGGTGACCGCGACAACGTATAATACAAAACCTCTGTCGGAACAGGA
>CAJOLG010000172.1 GCA_905235315.1 uncultured Solobacterium sp.
CAGAGGTAATCTCATTGACAGACGTATCCCCAAGATAGTGGGCGATCGTTTCACAGGGGGCGTTCCCGTGCCCGAGCGCAAAGGCCGCATGTTCAAGTTTTTCCTGAAACTTCATGCCCGCAAAGATGCCGTCCCCGAAATCCGACGCATCCGCCTGAACGAGCAGCGCCGCGTTGGCGTTGACGCCGTCCCGGGCACTGTAGGACATCCCGTTGGTTACGATGGTATCGGGAATGCTTTCGGCCGGAATGACAAATCCTCCCGGACACATACAGAAGGAGTAGACCCCTTTCTTTAACGAAGAGGTATGCGAGAGATGATACTCCGCCGCAGGAAGCGAAGAATAATCCGGGATATTGCGGTACTGTCTCGCATTGATGAATGCCTGCAGGTGCTCACAGCGGAAGCCCACCGCAAACGGTTTGGATGCCAGCGGAAGCTGCTTCCTCCCCAGCATGGCAAACGTGTCTCTTGCGCTGTGGCCAACCGCCAGGATGAGTGCGTCACAGGGAATCTCCTCGCCGTCGGAGGTGAGAACCGCCTGAAGCGTTCCGTCTTTGATCACAAGATCGTCAAGCGCGGTCTCAAACCGCACTTCTCCGCCGAGCCGGATGATCTCATTGCGGACAGACACATTGATCTTACGGAAGCGGTCGGTACCGATATGGGGATGATTGAGCCAGGCAATCGCAGGATCAGCTCCGGCGTTTATTAATTCTTCGAGAATCAGCTGCACACGGGGATCTTTTACCCGGGTGGTCAGCTTTCCGTCCGAGAACGCCCCGGCACCGCCTTCCCCAAACTGCACATTGCGTTTCGGATCCAGGGCTCCGCCGTTCCAGTAGGCTTCGACCGCTTTGACCCGGTCTTCCGTTTTCGGGCCGCGTTCAAGAATCAGCGGCTTATAGCCGAGGCGGGCCAGCGTCAGGCCGGCCGCCATTCCGCACGGGCCGAACCCGATGACAACCGGACGGTGGGGAAGCGGGTCCGTACCGCGTTCCTTAATGGTATAGACATACGGGGTCACGTGATGTGCATTACGGATCCGTTTCAGAACCTCTTCCTCATTGCGCAGCTCAAACCGCAGTTTATAAAGATACGCGGGTTCTCTGCCGGGCCGCGCATCAAGGGAACGGTGGGTGATGGAGGCGGAACGGATCTCATCCGGATTGAGACGGTATTTTTTTACTGCCCGGGCAATCGGATCTTCCGCAGTACGAATCGCAGTACGAAGTTCAAGTTCAATCATAGAAGCCTTCTTTTCAACGGCTATTGTATCATTGCCGGATGACGGAAAAAGAGAAAGATGCGGCCGGTGTCTCACGGAAATACTGTGATACACTGTTAGCGGACAGGAGACAAACTTAATGGATATCAAATTGAATGACCGGATCCGGGGCTTCCTTGTGACCCGGGCGGAAGCGATTCCCGATGTGAAGGGAACCCTCTATGAAATGGTTCATGAAAAGACCGGCGCACAGCTTGTGTGGCTGAAGCGGGCGGATGAAAACAAAACGTTCTGTATCGGATTCAAGACGATACCGGAAGATGACAGCGGAGTGTTTCATATCTGCGAGCACTCGGTATTGAACGGCTCCCGGAAGTATCCGGTGCGGGAACCGTTTGTGGATCTTCTGAAGAGTTCCCTGCAGACATTCCTGAACGCGATGACCTATCCGGACAAGACGATTTATCCGGTTTCCAGCCGGAACCCCAAGGACTTCCTGAATCTGATGGATGTCTATCTGGATGCGGTTCTGCATCCGGCGATCTATACCAACCCGAATATCTTCTATCAGGAGGGCTGGCACTATGAGATTCGGGATCCGCAGGAGGAACCGGTCTATAAAGGTGTTGTGCTCAACGAGATGAAGGGGGCGTTCTCGTCCGTGGATGAAGTTCTGATGACGGAGATCTTCCGGCAGATCTATCCGGATATCTGTTACCGGTTTGTGTCGGGCGGCGATCCGGAGAAGATCACCGATCTCACGTACGAACAGTTCCTTGCGGCACATGCGAAGTTCTATCATCCTTCCAACTCCCGCACGGTGCTCGACGGCGACCTTGATATTGACGCAGCGCTTGCGAAGATCGATTCGTTCTTCGCAGAATACGAAAATGAGAATATGTCCTTCCCGATCGGCCGTCAGGAGAACGTGAAGCCGACCACCTCGAAGGTGTTCTATGAGATCGGCGAAGAGGAAGAGACAAAGGAAAAGACGGAAGTTGCGTTAACGAAAGTGATCTGCAATTTTGACGATGCGGAGACACAGATGGCATGGCGCGTGCTTTCCACCGTGCTGACCGGATCCAATGAGGCACCGCTCAAAAAGATGATTCTCGAAAACGGCCTTGGCCAGGATGCGGACTTTGAACTCATGGATGAACTTTCACAGCCGTATATCGGCCTGACGGTGCGCAATACGGAAGCGGAGAATGCGGAGAAGATCCGGCAGTGCATGCATGATACGGCAGAGAATCTGCTCAGCGGGGGCTTACGGAAAGAAGAGCTCAAGGCCATCCTCAATCAGATGGAATTCCGTTATCGTGAACAGATCGAACCGGCCGGGGTGAAACTCGCCGCCACGATTTACCAGTCCTGGATGTACGGCGGGGATCCGGCACTGTTCATCTCTGTCGGAGACCTGTATGAAACCCTGCGGCAGAAAGCGGATACCGGATACTTTGAAGAGCTGATCCGCCGCGATCTGCTGGATGCGGACAGTTACTCGATGACGATTGCGGTACCGGATCCGAACCTCGCGAAAAAACGCCGGGAGACAGAGAACGCAAAGCTCGCCGCCGCAAAGGCATCCTGGGGAGCGGAGATTGACCGGTATATTGAACTCAACAAGGCGCTTGATGTCTGGCAGGCGGCTGAAGATACCCCTGAGCAGAAAGCATCCCTTCCGAAGCTGGAGCTCAGTGATGTAAATCCGCTGCCGGAGCCGATGGAGCCGAAGCAGACGGAATACAAAGGGGTTCCGGTGATGCTGTATCCGGAAAGCGACAACGGCATCGTATATCTGAACCTTTACTTCAATCTTGCGGGCATCACAAAAGATCATCTGAGCGAAGTATCGTTCATGGCCGGCATTCTCCAGAAACTGCGCACGGCTTCCCATACCCTTCCGGAGCTGCAGGAACTGATCCGCGCCAATATCGGATCGCTGGTGTTTTACAAGGACGCCTATACGGAGAACCGGGACAGGGAATCCTGCTATCCGGTGATTTCGGTCCATTGTTCGGTGCTGAAGCAGAACCTTGGCAAAGCAGTGGAGCTCATTCGGGAAGTTCTCCTGGAGACCCAGTTTGAAAAGGAGACGGTACTGCCGCTTTTACAGCAATGCAAAGAACAGCTCCGTCAGGTGTATATCAGCAGCGGACATGCGGCTGCGGTGCTTCGTCTCGGTGCGCAGGGAAGCGCGGAAGGCGTGGCCAAGGAATACCTTACCGGCTATGAATTCTTTATGTATGTCACCGATCTTCTTGCGCATTATGATGAGAAGTTTGATGAACTGAAATACGTATTTGAGATGTACTGCGGCGAGCTGTTTTCCAAAGCACGCATGACCGTCAGTATCAGCGGGGAGGATAACCTCAGCGCGCTTGACGCACTGATGGATGCGCTGCCGGTATCCCAGGCACAGCGGGCGAAAGTACATTACCCGCTCTTTGAGAAAAAGACCGAAGGCATCCAGGTACCCGCTCAGATCTCCTTTGCGGTTGTCGGAAACAACCTGCAGGAATATGATGCCGGATACACCGGGGCGCTGCGCACGGTTTCACAGATCCTGACGTTCGGCTATCTCTGGAATGAAATCCGCGTCAAGGGAGGCGCGTACGGAACCGGCTTTGCGGCAAGTCCGAACGGGAATGCCGCATGTTACAGCTACCGGGATCCCTCGCCGGAAGCTTCCCTGAATACGTTCCGCAAAGCGGCGGATTATATTGAAGAACTGGCAGAGCAGAATACGGATCTTACATCCTATATCATCGGTACGATTGCGGCCAATGAACCGCTTCTGTCACCGGGGTCGAAGATTCTCCTGGCGGATGCCAGGGTGTTCAGCGGAATCACCTATGAAGTCCGTGCACAGCTTCGCAAAGAGATTCTGGAGACCTCCAATGAAGATCTGAAGAACGTTGCCAGGGCGCTGAAAGAGGCGCTGGCCGAAGGAACCGCCTGTGTGGTATCCTCCGCCGAAGGTCTTGCGGACTGCGGGATCACGGACATCAAAACCATTGCCTGAGCACATAAAAAATCCGGAGGATTCCGGATTTTTATGTGATCGGATATTCAGTGAAACAGTTCTGCGAGCTCTTTCTTTGCGGCATCGACGTCTTCTCCGACATAGAGCACCGCATAGGGGCCGCTGGTATAGACATAGCCGTTCTTCAGAACCGCCACATCGGACGGGGAGTACTGCGCCGCGCTGTTCTGCAGGGTGGTGAGATAGTAGTTCATGCGCTCGGATGCGTTGAGCGCTGCGTCTTCGTCTTTGGTTTCCAGCACAATAACCATGCCGGGCCCGCCGTCTTTCGCAAACGCCGCATTGCAGGAGAGGACCGAATCGGGGTCGACTCCCAGCAGCTTGATCACAAGATCCCCGCTCTGCAGGTCAACGCCGGGGAACGCTTCGGTCAGGGTGCTGAAAATGTCTTCGGCGGATACAGAAGCTGCGATATCGGAAGACGTGTCTGTGCCGCAGCCGGCAAGCAGAACGCCAAGTGTCATAATACATGCAAAAAGTCGTTTCATAAAACTGTACCTCCGAAGAAAAAGTATGCTGTAATTATAATACGTAAGCAATCATTTGCGGGAGGTGGGTTACGGTATCTTTCAGCAGCCGTATGGTTGAACAGGCAATCCGAAAGCAGGGCATCCGGGAACTTCTCTCCGTTACGGGAAGTGACAGGGAGGCGTTCCTTTCACGTGTTTCCGCAGAACGGAAAACAGAGATTCCGTACCGCACTCTGATAGAACGGGCAGATGTCGGCGAATGGAATATCCCGGACTGCAGAACCCTGATCCTGGAGCCGAAAAATAACGCAAAGGGATGCGGGGTGCTGTATCTTGCGGGCGGCGCATTTATGAATCCGCCCCGGGACCGGGATTATGCTGGCCCTGAAGATTACGGAGAAAACCGGCTGTGATGTCATATTCCCGCTGTATCCGCTGTTTCCCGAGCATTCGGTGAACGAGACCGCAGAGGCAGTGCTGGAAGTTGTAAAGCGGATGGATGCCCGCTATCCCGAAGGTGCTACGGGGCTGATCGGGTTCTCCAGCGGGGCGACACTCGCGCTGTATCTGTTTCTCGAGCTGAAGCGAAGACATTCCTGCTTCCGCATGCCGGGGCGCTGGATTCTGAATTCACCGGTTCTGCGCATCCCGCCGGATGAGGCCGATCTTCGTTATATGAATATTCTTGCGCCGTATGATGTAATCCTGCCGGTTGTCTTTCTTCAGCCGGAGGGGCTGACCGGGCTGATGATGGAGCGCACCGCGCCGGGATTCCGGCGGTTTGCGGATATTCCGTCCCGGAATCTTTCCGGCATGCCGGAAACCGATCTCTATCTCGGCACACGGGAGATCCTGTATGCATACCGGAATGCCTTTGAACAGCGGTGTGAAACCGATGCGGTACCGCTTCATGTTCATGACGGTTTCGGAATGATGCACTGCTGGGGACTGATTTCGGAGATGAAGGAAGGACGTGATACGCAGAAGGAATATTTCGATATTCTTAATACGCTGAAACCGATACAATAAGGAAGGAAAAGGGGGATATCTATGGCCGCAAAACGACGGAGAAAGGGACTTCATCCGGTCATTGCGATTCTGCTGTGCCTGCTTGCGGCGGGCGCCGCTGCAGGATGGAACTATATCTCGTATATCAAAACAAAATACGGCGGGGATCATCCGTACTGGAGCCGTCAGGCATTCGCGCAGCTGGACAGGGAGTCCATCGAATACAAAACTGCTTCGGCGGTTCTGCCCGCGGATACGCTGGCAGCACTGACCCGTACACGAAGAATTACGGAACCGCGCTTGCGGAGCTTCCTGCCGAAGCGGAAGAACCGGAAGAAGGCATTCATATCGAGCATGTCTCTGCGGGAACGTATGAGGGGTTTATGTTGGTGGTGCCGGATCCGGATGATATCTCGATTGTGATCAACCCGGGATACAGCTCCGGCGCGGCCGGCCCGGAACTGGACTGGTATGTCGAGCATTTTCATGCGCTTGCCGGAATCAACGGCGGCGGGTTTGAGGATGCCGGCGGACATGGGGACGGAAGTGTACCGCAGGGTCTGGTCATTCAGAACGGAAAAATCGTGCACGGTTCGGAAGGCATGCGTTCCTCCATTGTCGGAATCGACAACAAGGGAAAGCTTGTGACTTCCACCCTCACCGGCGCAGAAGCACTGGCGCGCGGCGTAAAGGAGGCGGTGACCTTCGGACCGACCTTTATTGAAAACGGACGTGTGGTATATACCGCGGCCGATGCCGGAACCCTGAACATGCTGAATCCGAGAACTGCGATCGGGCAGAAAGAAGACGGCACATTCCTGCTGCTGGTCATTGACGGGCGGGGGCCGACAAGCTTCGGCGCCCAGTATGAAGATGTAATCAAAGTGTTCCAGGATTACGGGGCAGTCAATGCGGGCAACCTGGACGGCGGAAATTCCTCTGTCATGATCTATGACGGCGCGTATGCCAACTATCCGGTATCGATGTACAACTCCCGGAATCTTCCTTCGGTTGTTCTGGTAAAGGGGGATGAATAATATGGCAGTGAAACGGAAACGCGGAATCCGTCCGCTTGCGGCACTGCTGTTTGCCCTGATCATCGGCGGAGCGGTATTCTTCATCGGAAGAATGCAGGTAAGAAACGCAGAACAGGAATTTGTCACGTATGAACAGAGTATGCCCGAAGTGCAGATCAATGCCGTAATGGAGGAGATCCGAAACGGAAACTACGGCGAAATCTTTGCGGCGACACAGAAACTGAATCCGACGCTGGATTCCGAGGAGACCTATATTGCGCGGCTTACGGAGATTCTGACATACGGGGATCCGGCGGATCTTTCGGCCGAGCCGGTTCAGATCGGAGACACCGAACGGGTTTATCGTCTGGTGAACGGCGATACGCTGCTCGGAACCCTGACCCTGCTTAATGAGAACGGGACCTGGAAGCCGGCCTTCCCGATTCAGGGGAGTGAAACCTTCCGGGTGGAAGTGCCGCAGGGACTTGCGCTTACCGCAAACGGCAATCCTGTGGGACAGGAATATCGCACGGAGAGCGGGAAGGAGGCCTCCAACTTTTTCCAGATCACGGATTCTTCGATTATCCCGACCGTGGATATTTATGAATTCAGCGGCCTGCTCGGCGAGCCGGCATTAAACAAAGAAGACGGCTATGCGATGATTCAGGATGTGCTGAGCGGAAACTGGCTGCTGGGAAAAGAAGTCACGGATGAGGAACTGAAGAAGAAACTCATCAATGCGGCGGAGCAGATCGCAATGTATCCTGCCCAGGATACCTCGCTTGCCAATGTGGCGGCGGTCAGCGATACGAATGCCGCATGGTACCGGAAGTATGTGAGTCTGCAGAACTACTGGTTCACAGCGCATAATACGATGGAACTTTCAAACGAAACCTGCAGGGCAGTGATGCAGAGCGAGGATACGATCGCTGCCCAGATTGCCTTTGATTACTTTGCGGATAACGGAGAAGTCAGCCGGACATGGCACTGCGGCTATCAGCTGACCTTCCGGAAATCCGGCGAAGACTGGCTGGTATGCGGCACGGAGATCTGTTCTCTGCTGAATCCCGCACAGCCCCACTGAATCTATAAGAAGAGGAGTATATGCCGTTAACAATTATTCGCCAGTCGATTACCGAAGTGGAAGCCGACGCCATCGTGAATACCGCCAATCCGCAGCCCACCGTGGGCGGGGGAACCGACACTGCGGTTTATGAAGCCGCCGGCTGGGACGAACTGCTGGAAGAGCGCAGAAGGATCGGCGAGATCCGGGTGGGAGATGCGGCCGCCACCGGCGCATACCGGCTGCCGTACAAAATCATTATTCATACCGTTTCGCCGATCTGGACAGATGGCATGCATGGAGAGACAGAGGCGCTGCGCTCCTGTTATATCCGTTCGCTTGAAATCGCCCGGGAACATCAATGCGCAAGTGTCGCATTTCCGCTGCTGGCTTCCGGCTCCAACGGGTTTCCGAAAGACATCGCCCTGAAGACAGCACTGGATGCGATTCAGTCCTATCTCCTTGAACATGAGATGCAGGTCATTCTTGCGGTGTTTGACAAGCAGTCGTTTGAACTGTCTTCCAATGTGTATGCCGAGGTAAAGTCCTATATTGAAGAACACCAGGTGGAAGACCTTTCGGAGAAAGAATACCGGCATTCCCGCAGGGAAGGATTTGCCGGCCTGGTTTCCGGAAGAGACCGAAGGAAATCTGACGCATACGCTGAGGAGTTGTACTGCGATGCGGATTACAGCACGTCGAACTTTGCGCTCCCGAAACTCTCTGAGATGGAGTCCTATTCGAGGATCCTCCGCGACGGCGTCAGGGAAGAAACCTTCCAGGTGAAGCTGCTGAACCTGATCGATGCGTCCGGGGAAACCGATCCGATGGTGTACAAACGGGCAAATGTTGACCGCAAGCTGTTTGCGAAGATCCGCAAGGATGAGAATTACAAGCCTTCCCGAAAGACGGCGATCGCGTTCGCAATTGCGCTGAAGCTGAGTCTTCCCGAAGCACAGGATCTGGTGAACCGTGCCGGGTATTCCATCTCGCAGTCGACAACGTTCGATCTGATCATCCGTTACTGTCTGGAACACGGGGTCTACAACATCAATGATGTCAATTCGATTCTCTTCGAATTTGACCAGGAGCTGCTCTGATCCCTGAATCTGTTTTCTTACGGAGGGTTTGAAGCCCTCCTTTTCTGGTGTGCCGGGCATGGCACATCTCCAGTTGGTGAAAGTCCAACCACAGGAAGTCAG
Source organism: uncultured Solobacterium sp. (assembly GCA_905235315.1). Classification (GTDB taxonomy): domain Bacteria; phylum Bacillota_I; class Bacilli_A; order Erysipelotrichales; family Erysipelotrichaceae; genus Bulleidia. Next base: position 9,034 of record CAJOLG010000172.1, read on the forward strand.
CTGAGGTCGTAGTAGTGGAGAGCCTGACCATGAAGGACCTAATGTTTGTATAGTGCGAATCACTATGCGCAAGATTCAGACAGTCCGAATAAGGAGATAACCTGCAGAC
>CAJOLG010000173.1 GCA_905235315.1 uncultured Solobacterium sp.
ACAATCGCCTTGAATATTTCAATCCGTCTCGGTGTCAGCATCCCCGCTCACCTCCTTTAGCAATCACTACCCGTGACTGCTAACATTATATTACCGAATTTTAGCACTGTCAACCCAAGTCTGCTAATTTTTTTGACATAACAAAAACCGCATAATTATGCGGTTTTCAGCGTTTTTTGAAAGACCGGATCGCTGCCAAGCGCAAAATTTTTTTATCACTCCGAAGCCATTTTGTAATAACTGATCCGGGAGATCCCGTAACAGGCTTCCTTATACCGGACAAACCCGCCGATCCGGGGCGGAAACTGTTCCTCTTTCAGAGATTCGATTACAAGAACCGCATCCTCGGCAGGAAGGCCGCTTTCCTGAATCAGTTCCACTGCAGCGATATTATCCTGAAGCCGGTACGGCGGATCAAGATAGATCAGATCAAACGTCCGCCCTTCCTGGCCCAGGAGCCGGACTGCCTTTTCTGCCTTAACCGGCAGCACGGTCGAGCGCTCCCCGAACCCAAGCGTTTCAATGTTTTTCCGGATAACCTTTACGGCATCTTTGGAATGATCCACAAATACGGCGTTGTCTTTCCCGCGGCTGAGCGCTTCAAATCCGATTGCCCCGCTGCCGGCGTATAGATCGAGTACATCGCCGCCGTCAAAGAATCCGCCGAGCGAAGAGAACACCGCTTCCCGCACCTTGTCGAGCGTCGGGCGCGTATTCCTCCCTTCCGGGGCATCAAACCGCCGGCTTCGGTGTGTTCCGGCGATGATTCTCATTCGATCATGCCTTTCCGGTACTGATCGATCACAGCCTGGGAAATCCCGATTGCGACCATGAACGCAAGGGTGGAAGAACCGCCCGAAGAAATCATCAGGAGCGGAACTCCGGTGAGCGGAATCAAACCCGTAACACCGCCGATATTGAACAGGCAGTGGATGACAAGATAAATCGCGGTTCCGACCAGAATGATCCTGCCCTGCTCGCTTTTCATCTTAAGCGCATAGCGGAACAGCTGAATGATAATGATCATATATGGAATAAAGATAAGACAGAAGCCGACCATTCCCAGCTCCTCGACAACGATCGCCAGAATGAAGTCGGTATTCGCCGCCGGAAACTGGGTATATTTCCGCACGGAGTTGCCGTACCCAAGGCCGAACCATCCGCCGGTCGCAAAACTTACGAGTCCGTTCACCAGCTGAAATCCCGTATTGTACATATCAACGAACGGATTCAGTGCGGAAAGGAACCGGTTGATCTGATACTGTTTCAGCGGGAGACTGCGGATCACGGATTCTCCGAAGGGAGAAAGAATATAGAGCGCTGCCGCGACCCCCAGGATAAACAGAAAACGGATGCCGTTCTGAAAGATACGCAGCTGCGGATGCTGGGGGATCATGATACAGATAAAAGCGATCAATGCAAGTACGACTGCGCTTCCCATATCCGACTGCAGAAACAGCACGATCAGGAAGTATGCGCCGATAAAGACCAGCGGGCGTTTGATGATATCACCCGGATCATCAAAGATCTTCTTTACATCCCCGCAATAGGCGGCGATGACCAGAATCACCATGACCTTGGTGAATTCCGAAGGCTGAATGGAAATATCCATACCGGATATCGGAACCCGGATCCATGCCCTCGCTCCGTTTACTTCCGGGAAAACAAGGCAGAACAGAAGCGAAGCACCGATTGCGATCGCCCACAGAGGAAATAATGATGTTTTCAGAAACGAGAGCCGGAAATTATTCGCAAGGACCACCATGAAGTAATAGCCGGCCGCAAGGAATACGATCTGTTTGATCAGGATCATCGCAAGTCTTCCGGGCCGTCCGACCGTCAGTCCCATCGAAGAACTCGCAATCATCAGAAGACCGAACCCGGCAAGAATGAGAACACTGACAAAAACCGCGGTGTCTGCTTTCCGCGGCATACGAAGGAAAAAGCGGCGTTTTGCGGACGCTTCTTCCGGGGAGCTGATCGTACGCAATTCCGAACTCTGTACCGTCATATCAGTTTCGATTTTAGCACAGGTACATCGCTTTACAAAGACTGTCCGGCTCTTTAGAATAAGCGTGGAACGGGTGAATACTATGCTTATAAACAACGATACGATCATCAAAGACAGCGATCCGGCAATCCGGCAGAAAAGCCAGCCGGTTGAACTTCCGCTCAGTGAGGAAAACAAACAGATTCTGCAGGAGATGCGGCAGTACGTGCTCGACAGCACGGATGATGAAAAAGCCAAGGAACTGAATCTCCGCCCTGCCGTCGGCATTTCTGCGATTCAGATCGGAATCCCCCGGCAGCTTACCGCTGTTGTCGTTCGTGAATACGACAAAAATGATGAGCTTGTCACATATGAATACATGCTCGCAAATCCCAGAATTGTTTCCCGTTCGGTTCAGCCTGCCTATCTTGAGAGCGGCGAAGGATGCCTTTCCGTTCCCGAAGAACATGACGGCTATGTCGTGCGCAGTGCGCGGGTCAAGGTAACCGGATACGATCTTCTGACTGACAAAACGGTAACAATCCGGGCCCGCGGGTATCTCGCGATCGTTCTCCAGCATGAAATCGATCACTTCAGCGGCATTCTGTTCTATGACCACATCAACAAGGATGACCCGCATCCTGACATACCAAATGCGATGGTAATCTGAACCGGCAGAACTCGGGGATCGCAGGATCCCCTTTTTTACGCCTTTAATTTTCTATAAATAATGATATAATTCTGAAAAAGCATCAACTCTCCGGAAATGAGGTATATATAATATGGCAAATCAAGCATCCGGCAGTAAGTCCGGACGTCCTGTACGTTATTCGCAGGTCAAGGAACCTGATTACAGCGAAAAAGAAATAAATCATAAAACCGATACGCTTGTCTATGCGATGGGCGGTCTTGGGGAAATCGGAAAAAACATGTACTGCGTTGAGCACGATGATGAAATCATCATTATCGACTGCGGCGTACTTTTCCCGGAAGATGACCTTCTCGGAATTGACTATGTGATTCCCGATTATTCCTACCTCGTGCGGAACCAGTCCAAAATCAAAGCACTGATTATTACCCACGGACACGAAGACCATATTGGCGGCATCCCGTTTTTCCTGCGGTCTGTTCACCTCAGGCAGATCTATGCGCCCCGCTTTGCGAAAGCGCTGATTGAAAAGAAGCTGGAAGAACACCACCTTTCCCGTGCCTGCAAAGTAATCGAGATCAACGGGGACAGCCGCATCAAAACCGAGCATTTCAGTGTGGGTTTTTTCGATACGGTTCATTCCATTCCGGACTCTCTCGGCATTCTCGTCAACACACCGAACGGCCGGCTTGTCGAAACAGGAGACTTCAAGTTCGATCTCACTCCGGTCGGCACAAACAGCGATTATCAGAAAATGGCATACATCGGCCAGGTCGGCGTTACTCTGCTGCTGTCCGATTCCACAAACTCCAGTGTCCCGGGTTTTTCGATTTCTGAAAAACAGGTTGCGAACGCAATCATGGATCAGATCCGCAAGACACCGGGCCGGCTTCTGGTTTCAACCTTTGCGTCAAACGTTAACCGGCTCAATCAGATCCTGATGGCAGCCGTTGCCTGCAACCGCAAAGTGGCCGTGTTCGGACGCTCCATGGAAAATGTTCTTGAAATTGGCCGGCGGACAGGCGTAATCAATATCGACAATGACAGTTTCATTTCCGGAAATGATCTGAACACCCTCCCCGCAAACCGGATCTGCATTGTGTGCACCGGGTCTCAGGGAGAGC
>CAJOLG010000174.1 GCA_905235315.1 uncultured Solobacterium sp.
ACCATAGACTCTCTTACCTGTCTGCTTCCAGGAGAGCCCCGAGTATATTCCGCCACCGGATGATTGACCGGATCTCAGCATCCTCCACCGACTGCAGCCAGTGTTCTATCTTCAGTGCAGCTTCGCTCCATCTCTCCTGCTGGGCAAGCAGTCGCTCTTTTAACTCAATGATCCGCATTGCATTGCGGCCTGTGGGATTTCCCGGGACTGTACTGTTTCCGGTGTCCTCCTTCCCGTTAGGAGATTTCCGGACATCATAGAGTGCATCGATCTCCATCTCCAGGGCTTTGATCTCTTCTACAATTCCACGATATTGCTCAAGTGTTTCTATAGTCATCTATCACCCTCCTGTTCCAGATCTTCACAAGGACTGATCTCACATTGAATCTCGGCGGTCTAAGCCCAGTGAGATAACAGTTGGCTCTGTGGTAGCAATGGACTACATACTGGTCTTTGTGAGTTTCAATGATTGCATCGCCACCGCAGAACGGGCATGGCTTCCGATCGCAGGTAACGTTTATTAGTAGAGAACAGAAGATCCTTTACAGAGATCAGGCGGAAATTATGGAAAACAAAGAGAATCTCGAAAAATTCAGCCTTGACTTCCAGGAACTGGAAAAAGTTACAGGAGGTCTGTCCGAACAGCGCAAAGCTTTGCTCAGAGACTACGTGGAATACTTTAAGGGCAGGTACTACACGCTTGAAGGCATCAAGAGAAACTGGGCAGAACGCGGCGACAATGCAGGCATCAGTGCCGCAGCACTGGAAGAAGATTATCGGTATATTGAATCGATCTATTAAGCAGGAGAAAACGCTTCGGTTCAGACGGATTCCATAGTCAGGAATTATTTTCCGGCCGTTTTCAAAACACAGAATGTTGTGTAAGGGCGCGATGTCAGCGTTCTTACACATTTTTTTCTCGGATAATAACAGAGGTCTTCTTTATTTTCTTATTATTCAAATTCGCGGGTCAGATTCCGGATCCACTGGCCGTGATAATAATGATGAAGCGCAAACGGGAGCTTCACGAATTCATCCAGACACATCAGGCAGTATACCGCAAGCGGCGGCAGACGCAGCACAAATGCACCGCAGAGCGCCAGCGGCACACTGACTCCCCACATACTGAAGAGATCCAGAAACAGGCCGTATCTCGAATCCCCGCCGCACCGGAAAAAGGAAGCGATCAGAAGCGTATTCATGATCTGACCGATCTGATAAATACAGCTGATCATAAGCATACTTCTGAGATATCCTGCCGCAGTCTCGCTCAGAATCACAAGTCCGGGAATCACCGGAATTAAAGCGAACAGGATCACACCCTGCACAAGGGCTGCCTGCAGCGCAGTGCGGAAGATATTCTTCGCATCCTCTTCCGCAAGCGCAAGGTTATTTGCGCCGATCTCTCTTCCCAGCAGGATCGATGAAGCAGACGCAATGCCGAATCCAACGGTTGTGATCACATCTCTTGCGACCGTAACCACCGAATTTGCCGCAACGATATCACTGCCGAGATGCCCCATGATCACAGAGTTCATATTGTAGGCCAGCGCCCACACCATGTCATTGACCAGAGCCGGGGCGGAGTAGTTTGCGAAATCCTTTGCGAGTGCGGCAGGAATATGAAATACATGCGCCGGATCCGTCCGGAAGCACTCCTGATGCACGGAATCATAGCCGCATACCGCAAGTTCAATCCCGCGGGAAAGTGTTGTCGCAAGCGCTGCGCCTTTGATTCCCATCGCCGGCAGTCCGAACAGACCGAAGATCAGAACTGCGTTAAGAACTACGTTGGCCCCAAGCGCGATCATCGATACGCGCATGGACAGTTTTACCCGCTCACAGCTTTTCATCGCCGCAAGATACGGCTGGGTAATGCCCAGGAAACAATACGACAACGCGGCATATCGGAGATACACTGCCCCTTCCTGCTGCAGTTCCGGCACATTCGTCCATACTGCCATGACATTCTGCGGAAAGAAGAATGCCATAAATGCCGCAAACAGGGAAACGAACATGGAGATCAGAAGCCCGATGCCAAAGATACCGGAAACGGTATCCCGATCCTGTTTTCCCCAGTACTGGCTGGAAAGAATCGTAATCGCGGAAGCCAGGCCGAAATACAGCATGGACAGTAAAAACATCACCTGTCCGGCAAGAGAAGCTGCCGAGAGTGCCGTCTGCGACACCCGTCCCAGCATCAGGACATCCGCCATCGTTACCGCAGAAGTGATCAGATTCTGTATCACGATCGGAACCACGAGAACCCAGAGCTCCCGATAAAATCCCTCCCGCACGGTTTTTGATTTCATGAGATACAGTCTAGCACGCTTTATAAAACTATCGCAGCAGGATAAAATTGGAATACAGATGAGAATAAGGAGGTTCTGCCCGTGATCAAATCATCCGACGGCGCAACGCCGGAAATCGCCGAAGACGCCTATATTGCCGAGAATGCGGTAATCACCGGAGAAGTATCTGTTATGTCCGGCGCCAGTATCTGGTACGGAGCCGTTCTGCGCGGCGATTCCGGAAAGATTACGATCGGAGAGCGGTCCAACATTCAGGACAATGCGGTAGTTCATGAAACGACTGTCGTCGGTCATGATGTGACCGTCGGCCACGGCGCAATTCTGCACGGATGCCGCATCGAACCCCACTGCCTGATCGGAATGCATTCAACCATCATGGACGGCGCAGTCATCGGTGAAGGCAGTACTGTCGCTGCTGGTGCGCTGGTACCCAAGGGAATGACCGTACCTGCCGGCAGTGTCGTAATGGGAGTGCCCGGGAAAGTGACCGGCACCAATCCGGCCGGCTTCATCGACCAGATAAAACAGGCCACCGCGTATTATGTCAGGCTGGCTGAAAAACAGCTTCCAAACGCAACGTAATCTTTCATCACAGAAATGCCGGGAAACCGGCTTTTTGTTATATTTCGCAACATGAATAGAAATATAATCGGTGTTTTTATCCAGACTGCGTTATTTTCAATTGCGCAGGATGCGTGCGGTATGGTATCGTCAATAATATAAGAATGAAACAAAAATGGCAGAAATGTTGTGAATCACAACATCTGCCGTAAAAAGAAAGGAGCACCGCATGAAACAGTTCTCACGCGATAAACTCGCCGGGCTCATTAAAACCGCCCGCAAAGAAAGCGGGATGAAACAGCAGGAGCTCGCAGATGCGGCCGGAATCCACCGGGCAACGCTGTCGCACATCGAGCAGAAAGAATATACCCCTTCCATTGCCCAGCTGGAGGCATTGGCCAATGTTCTGGGATTTGACATCAGTGAGGTATTTGAAGAGATTCCTTCCGAACAGGCGACCCCGGCAGAGCCGAAGAAGATTGCTGTTGCGGGAACAGGATATGTCGGGCTTTCCCTTGCGGTTCTGCTCTCCCGGCAGAATACGGTGACGGCAGTCGACATTGTGCCGGAGAAAGTCGATCTGATCAATCAGCGGATCTCCCCGATTCAGGATGACTATATCGAAAAATACTTTCGGGAAAACGAACTTCATCTTTCTGCCGTGACCGATGGAACTGCTGCCTACCGGGATGCGGATTACATCATTATTGCGGCACCGACAAACTATGATCCGAAAAAGAACTATTTTGATACGTCTGCCGTAGAGAGCGTCATTGAGCAGGCACTCTCCCTGAACAAAGACAAGGCGCCGGACGACCAGCCGGTCATGGTCATCAAGTCGACCGTGCCGGTCGGCTATACGGCTGCCCTGTGTGAAAAATACTCCTGTTCAGTCCCGAATTTCTCCGGGAATCCAAGGCGCTTTACGACAACCTCTACCCCTCCCGCATTGTGGTCGGCTGTAATATGGAAGATCCGTTCAGCCGGAACAGTGCGGAACAGTTTGCGGCCCTTCTGAAGGATGCCTCACTGAAACCGGAAACGGAAACCCTGATCATGGGGCTTACGGAAGCGGAGGCCGTCAAACTCTTTGCGAACACATATCTTGCGCTTCGGGTATCCTACTTCAATGAACTTGACACCTATGCGGAAACCAAGCATCTCAATACCAAAGATATCATTGACGGAGTATGCCTGGATCCCCGGATCGGCACCCACTACAACAACCCGAGTTTCGGATACGGCGGCTACTGCCTGCCGAAAGATACAAAGCAGCTGCTTGCCAACTATGCGGATGTCCCGGAGAATCTGATTGAAGCGATCGTCAACAGCAACCGTACCCGCAAAGACTATATTGCCGGGCGTGTACTGGAGATTGCCGGGGCGTACAGCCTCGGATCGGATTATGACTCGGACTTTGAACCCGTTGCGAGCAGTATTACGATCGGCGTTTACCGCCTGACGATGAAAGCCAACAGCGACAACTTCCGTCAGTCTTCCATCCAGGGCATCATGAAGCGGATCAAGGCCAAAGGAGCGACTGTCATCATCTATGAACCGACACTTCCGGACGGATCCACGTTCTTCGGCAGTAAGGTCGTAAACAATCTGAAGAAATTCAAAAAGCTCAGTAACTGCATCATTGCCAACCGCTATGATTCTTCTCTTGATGATGTGAAAGATAAGGTCTATACGCGCGATCTCTTCCGCAGAGACTGACGGGATGACAGCTTATCTGAACGAGCAGGATAATAAAAGACTTCGCAAACACATGGTTTTCTGCGGAGTCTTTTTCTGATCCTGACAGAGATTCACTGCCGGCGTGGATTGTTTACCGCGTTATACAGACATGTACACTGCCGGCCGAATATGTCATACCGCACTTGGGGCATCTTACACTGGGCCTGGCCAATACTGTGTT
>CAJOLG010000175.1 GCA_905235315.1 uncultured Solobacterium sp.
GCTTCCACACTGATACTTTCCGTGCACTCCATGCCGACCCGCAGATCACTGGTTAAGAAGAATTTCATATCGGCCCCCCTTCACATCTGAATGGTATTAAACAACACAACGGTTAACTTTCATTTTACCGTTTTACAGGGCTTCTGTGGGGTATCACTTGTATTAATTTCGCATCCTGAAGGAAGAATCCGGCCCTGGGCCCGCGGTTTCGGGCAGCGGTTTTGCCGGACCGAAACCAAAAAACCTGCAGGAATGTCTGTTTCCTGCAGGCTGTGTTCTGTTATTCTTTTCCGTTCCAGCAGTAGGTGCACACCTCGTCTTCCGAGAGGCCGGTCGCACGGATCATATCATCCAGGCGGTTGAAGCTCAGCGAGGAGAAGTTCATCTCCTCCCGCATGAGTTCCACCATCTTATGATAGCGGTCGCTGTCGGGGTTGGCGTAGTCATCCAGGATGACGCGCTCCACATCCTCTCCCTCTTCCCGGGCAATGATGCGGCGGGCGATCAGCTCCATGTCATTGGTCGATCTTGAGAAGTTGATGTACTTACAGCCGAAGAGGATCGGCGGGCAGGCCGGGCGTACATGAACTTCCCGGGCGCCGCTGTCATACAGGAATTCGGTTGTCTCCCGAAGCTGGGTGCCTCTTACGATGGAGTCATCGATCAGCACCATCCGCTTGTTTTCCACCAGCTCCGCAACCGGAACCAGCTTCATTCTGGCAATGAGATCCCGCTTCGACTGGATAGTGGGCATGAACGAGCGGGGCCAGGTCGGCGTATATTTGATAAACGGCCGGGAGTACGGCACATGGCTTTCGTTGGCGTATCCGATTGCGTGGGCAATTCCGCTGTCCGGCACACCGGCAACGATATCGATATCCTCGGAGGTAAGATGATCGCGCTGCGCCATGTATTTCCCGCAGTCGTTGCGCATCTTCTCCACCGTCGTGCCTTCATACCGGCTGGGCGGGTATCCGTAGTAGGTCCAGAGGAAGGTGCAGATCTTTTTCTTTTTGCCCGGCGCAGAAAGCTGGGTACAGGCATTCGGGGTGATGATTACGATCTCCCCGGGGCCGAGCTCCTTATATGGGGTATAGCCGAGTTTTTCGCAGGCAAAGGATTCAAAGCAGGCACAGTAGCCTTCTTCCTTGACGCCGATATGGATCGGGGTTCTGCCGAGGGCATCCCTTGCGCAGTACACTCCCTGCTCCGTCAGCATCATGATCGACATCGAGCCGTCGATCTTCTGCTGGGCATACTTGATGCCGGCGATGAGGTTGTCCTGCCGGTTGATCAGGGCCGCAACGATCTCGGTCTTGTTCAGCTCCCCGCCGGAGTGTTCCATGAAGTGGCCCCGGCCGCTGTTGAAGAACTCATCCAGGATCTCATCGGTGTTGTTGATCTTTCCGATGGTGACAATCGCGTAGGTGCCGTGATGCGAACGGACCAGCAGCGGCTGCGGATCATAGTCGGAGATGATCCCGACGCCGATGTTTCCCCGCATCGACTGCAGGTCATACGTGAACTTGGTGCGGAACGGAGAATTCTCGATATTGTGGATCGCCCGGTTAAAGCCGTCTTCCCCGTATACTGCCATGCCGGCACGTCTGGTGCCGAGATGGGAATGATAGTCGGTGCCATAGAAGAGATCAAACACGCAGTCTTCTTTCAGCGCTGCCGCAAAATAACCGCTCATGGTTCCTGCCCCCTTTAAACCGCTTTATTATACCTTTTGTATAACGCGAATGGACGCACTGTTTTATTGATTTTTGGTTTTCCGGGCATGTAAACGCTTTCGGCAGGTTCTCCTTCCGGTCAGGGAATACGTTCCGGGTCAATGCGCAGGTTCACATCTTCCGGCCTGACAATTATAATTAGGGTACGAAGTACCCCGTACATAGCCGGGTTTTGATCCCCGGCCATGAACAGATGGAGAATCAGTCATATCGTATGAAATTCAAATATTCTTTTACATTGATTAAACGGGCTTCCCTGACCATCGAAAAAAATGCGGCCAGACAGCTCGCAGAATATGACCTGTCGCCTTCCCAGGCGAAAGTAATGCGGGCATTGAGCCTCGTTCCGGACCGCACTGTGCGGGTCATGGATCTGCAGGAATTCTTTTTCATGACGCATCCGACCGTGATCGGCATTCTGAAAAACCTTATGAAGAAAGGACTGGTCATCCGGACAGAAGATCCCGCCAACCCCCGGATTCACTATGTCTCCCTGACCGACAAAGGCCACGCCCTGACCCGTGATCTGGAGCGTGTGGCCGGAACGATCGAACAGGATACGACAAAAAACCTTACCGGCAAAGAGCGCACAGCGCTGATCCGTCTGCTAAGGAAGATGCAGGAACCGCAGCTTACGGAAATGGAAATAAACTACTTCGGGATGAACCGGAAACACGATTCGTAACTGCCCGAATTTTCAAAAACCCGATGTCGTTTCACACCCGGAGGAGAGGATTCTCCTCCTTTTTTTCGCATGGCTGCGCATTTCCTTCTTGTATTGCGTAGTAACCTACTCTTAAAATAAGATAGGTATTTTGTGTTCCGGAGATTGTTTTTATAACGGAACGATGCCTTTATTCTGATCAGCCGTGCTTCCCCTCGTGCAGGAAACATACGCTTCGGGAATTCTGTCTGAAGAATACACCAACCGGATTTACACAATATTAAAGCGATATCGTATCGCTCAACGGATAAAGGAGGAATCACCTATGTGGAGAAAACGTGTACAGAAAACCGTCTGTGCCCTTATGGCAGGATTCATGTTCTGTTCCTTCGTTCCGCTCCTGGCGGAAGAACCGGATGGCGAAACCACAGTCACCATACCGGAAGAAGACAGCACGGAAGTTCCGGCAGAGGAAACCTCCGAAGAAACCCCGGAAGAAACCCCGGACAATCCCGCAGAGACAGAAGAACCGGCCGAAGCAGATGCGCCGGTCGAAATACCTTCTGTTGACGTTGTGAAAGCTGCCCCACCCGCAACGCGTGAGGCACCGTTAAGAGCAGCAGACGATCCGTTTGAACTTGAGGTAACGGTAACACCGGAAGGCGACGATCCTGTTACGCTTACGGAAGACGGCGTTACTTATGAATCCGATAACCGCTCCAAAAAATATACAATTCATTTCTCTGTGAAATATCCCACAGCGGCCAATAAAGAGCTGGAGATCCAGCTTCCTTACGGTCTCTCATGGGCTACCGGTTATCACTCCGGATGGTCTTTCAACGGTCACGAGTCAGAGACCTGGTATAAGGAAGTCGACTCCCTTGCCGGACCCAACCAGCAAACCGACCCTGACAAACAAAGTCATACTCTGAATGGGCAGAGTATGTACGACGGTGCTCTGACGATCCACTGGAAGGATGGTCTCGAATCTGCCGAATTTGATCTGGTTATTGTAACGACGGAAGTCTACGATATAGCACAGACCGGCCTTCTGTCCATTGAAGATGCGGTTCGCGTATCGCTGAGTTATGACGGTGCCGTAAAGAAAACGGTCCGGATGAATCTGGAACAGCCGTATCTGAAACTGACACCGGATAAATTTCAGGTCAACAATGTCGATGTCGATGATCAGAAACGAATCAAGGTGATCGAAAACGGCAGTAATACGAATTCCGTTTACTTCGGGGCAGTTCCGGAAACGACCGGGGGCCATATGTACAAAGACGATTATGAGTTTTTGTTCGAAATGCCGGCCGGAGTCGTCTGGGAGAAGACACTGAATTCCAACAATCAG
>CAJOLG010000176.1 GCA_905235315.1 uncultured Solobacterium sp.
CTCCAGGATCGTATTGTCTTCGATCAGAACGTCTCCCTGAAACGGAGCGCTGCCGGTACCGTCAATAATGAATCCGTTTTTGAACAGTGTTTTCATGGGATAATTACCTCATTTCCAATATGATTATGACACAAAACGGGCGCGGTTCGGTTTCCGGCCGAGCCTCTCTTCCGGTCCGGACACAGAAAAAAACGGAAAGAGACATCTCTCTCCGTTTGAATCCCGCAGGGATTAAATGCTTAATACATGGACGCTTCCACGATGCGGAATCCCGCACCCGACATCGCGTCATACTTATCATCGGAAATGAAGGTGAATGCCTCAAAGTTCTGGGACTGGCCGGCCCCAAGGTCATTGGCGAAAACATAATCATCCATAATCCGGGTATTCCCTTCATCGACCGCTTCCAGGTGAAGGGAATAGGTTTTTGTGTCCTGTTCCAGATTGGTGACCGTAATCGGAAGGGAACTGTGCACAAACCCGTATTGATCTTTTGACATGGTGAATTCCCCGAACTCCACCTTCAGCGAGTTCTGAAGAATTTCATCGGTATTGTCTCCCGTCAGGTTTCCAAGCTGGGAATCGGCAGAAGCTGCCGCTTCTTCCAGCTGATCAGACACAGAATCGAGGGCCGAAGACCACATGGACTGAAGCGCCAGCGTAATAACAATTGCCAGAACCCCCAGCACAATACCGGCAATCGAAAGTCCTTTCCGCTTGTGGGTAAGGGCCCCGATCAATCCGAAGATCACCGCAAGGATTCCGATAAAGAACGCAATATTATTGACAATCGGAATGAAGGAGAACATGACCGCAATAATCCCGATCACAAACCCTGCGATCCCAAGACCGGAGGTTCCTTCCTTCTTTTCTTTTTTGGCACGCTTTGAAGGCTGCGGTTCTGCGGGAGCCTCTTCTTCCGGAAGATCAATACTGATGGAGCCGTCTTCCTCTCTGTAAAACGCCACTTCATCTCCCGGTTTCGGGTTGGCATAAACAACTGCCTCAATTGGGTAGGTCTTCCGGTTTCCGGAATTCAATTCGATGGTAATCCTGTCGGTATCGACAGAAACAACTTTTGCCATATACAAATCCTCCTGTTACTTCTTATTTTAGAAATATGTGTGACAAAAATTATGCCAATGTAACGATGGCGGAGGAAGCGGTTCTTCGTTCTGCCGGCATACACTTCGTTCCTTGCCCGGCCCGGAATGTGGTATAGTCCGATTGGGCAACGCACAACACAGTGCTGGCCCGGAACACACAGCCACCGCAATGCATTCCGCTATGCGGGATGTGACGAACAGGAGAGGGAAATGAAACATTCAGCACAACGTATCGTATTCGCAGCCATGGCCCTTGCGCTTTCCTGCGGATGCGCCCAAAAACCGGCAGCGGAACCGGAAGAAACAGAGCCGCCGGTCACAGAGACTGCGCTTCCGGTCCAGGAGACGGAAGAACCGTCTCCGGAACCGACACCCCTGGATCTTTCGACCGTCACGTGGATCGTGATCGGAGACAGTATTACCGAAAAGAATCTTGCGGCGGAAATCAGCTATTATGACTTCGTTCAGAAAGACTTTCAGTGTGAAGTGGTCAACTATGGGCGCAGTTCCACCGGGTATATGGTACCCGCATCGTATGAAACCTTTTATGACCGCATTGAACAGATTGACTTTACGGATGCGGATGTGGTGACCATCTTCGGCAGCTTCAATGATCTTGGCCGGGGATATGAATTCGGCACGGCGGAAGACGAAGGAACCGAAACGCTGGGCGGATGTATGAACCGCACGATTGAAAATATCCGGGAAAAAGCCCCGGATATCAAAATCGGTATTGCGACACCGACCCCCTGGAATCTCGGACAGGGATACAGCAGTGTTACGGATTCCGTCATGTACTGGGGCGTATCCAAAGAGGAATGCGATCAGTACGTTTCCCTGCTGACCTCCGTCGCAGAGCGGCAGGGTGTACCGGTGCTGGATCTCTACCATGCGGGTCTCTTCGACCCCAATTCGGATGCGGACCGGGCAGCCTATTTCAATGAAAACGGAAGGCAGGACCCGGGCATCCATCCCAGCAGTATCGGGCACAGCCTGATGGCGCCCCTGTGGAAAGATTTCCTGCTCGGGCTTCTCGGGCAGAAACCGTAAAAAATACCGGCCTGTTTATCACCAGGCAAGAGAAAAAGCGCAGGGATGCGCTTTTTCGGTGATTCAATCAGATGGTTATGCCTGTGCTTCAAAGGATGTCCCGGAAGGGATCGGCTCAAGGTACTGCGGCTTTTTGTTCTTCTTTGCGAAGAAGACGATCATGACAATCAGAATCACAAGCGACAGGAAGGCAAGGCTTACCGACAGGACTGCGGACCAGTCTCCGAGGGCCGCAAACTCCGGGCTGAGGCCGAAGTCAAAGGCCCCGTGAAGAAGCCAGGCAATGACAAAGCCAATCCCGGCATAGTGCTTCTTTCCGGTATAGGCCGCTTTGCCGTAGAACCAGCCTTCGATAAAGCCGTATCCGCCGTGCATGATCGTAATCCCCCGCACGATGATCTGGCCGGCATTGGTGGAAAAGGAATAGACAACCGCCTCCAGGATTTGAAAGCCAAGGGCGACGATTACCATGAATGCGATCCGGTCCAGCCAGGTACTGGGATAGTCGGCTTTCTTCAGCGTCATCACAAACATGAGGGACTTCATGAGCTCCTCCGCAAAGGCAAGGACGATAAAGTCGTGCAGTAACGAGGAAAGGAAGCTGGTTCCGTCTTTGAAGCCAAGCAGCGACAGCAGGATCGCAAGGGTTCCGGAGAGCAGAACCACAAAGACGGTGGACAGAAATCCGTTCCGCAATGCTTTTTTGCAGGTGAGTTTGTATTCTTCACTCTCGGGCTTGCGCATTTTGTACGTCAGCCAGTAAATCAGGGCCAGGGAAGGAATCAGGCTGACAAGCAGCGCAGGAATCAGAATTGCCATGGCAGGATACCTCCTGCGGACTGCGGTGTACGCAGTGCCGCGGTACAATTATATCGGGAAATACATAAAGTTTATATATATGCATACATGAGCCGGAGTGGTAAAATTTTGTCATAGTAAATAGAAAAGAGGTTTTTTATGATTGTAGCGAGTATTATTATTGGTATTCTTCTGATTATCGGCGGTATCATCTGTATCGCATCCCCTGCATCGACCTATCTGGGTCTGATGATGTTCATTGCGATTCTTCTGCTTGTATATGGTATCAGCGGAATCATCCGGTTCTTCAAACGGCTTGCGTTTGTGCCGGAATTCATTGTCAGTATTCTGGCAACGGTGATCGGATTCATCTATCTCTTCCGTCCGGGCAGCACTCCTGCCGCCGGCACTCTGATCGGGATTGACCGGGTTGTTCTGTTCCTGGTCGGCGCATGGTTTCTGGTCAAAGGCTGTATTATCGTCTATTATTCTGTGAAAACCCGGTTCGTGAACAACTACTGGATCCTCGGATTCATCAGCGGTGTGCTCAGTGTCATCCTTGGTATTTACTCCCTGATCTATCCGTCCGCTGCGATTACGGCAGTCGGAACCCTGGTAGGCTTCTGGTATATCCAGAGCGGATGTGATTTTGTGGCGTTCGGTATTGCCGCAAAAGTATTTAAGGACAGTGCCATCGAATTCCGCGACAGCGTCAATCAGGCAATTAATGAGG
>CAJOLG010000177.1 GCA_905235315.1 uncultured Solobacterium sp.
GCGAAGGTAGTATTTATCCCAGGGATCTTCCTCACACCATGCGGATACGGAAACCGCCTTTGCGTAATCGATGGTGGAACCGCCGCCGACGGCGAGGATTAGGTCGACGTCATTCTCCTTTGCGATCTTACAACCTTCGTACAGCTTCTGAACAGTCGGATTCGACATAACGCCCGGATCTTCAAAGATCTCTTTTCCGGCTTCCTTCAGGATGCGGACAACGTCTTCATAGATGCCGTTTTTCTTGATCGAACCGCCGCCATATGTCAGCATCACTTTGGGTCCATAGTTTCCAAGTTCCTCTTTCAAAAAAGACAGTGCATCATCTCCGAAATATAGTTTTGTCGGATTGGAATAACTGAAATTGCCTAACATAATGGGATCTCCTTTTATCATCTGAACTGGTTCGGCGGAGTGCTTTCGGGCACTCCGCACATAGGCTAAAAGAATCGTCTTCCTTTTTCCTGTTATACTGCAAATCCGGCCTTCAGACCCGTCTCGGTCGCATGATTGGCAGGTCCGGCCTTCTCGGCATCACCGATGACGTAGACCTCACCGCACACTTTTTTCGCCGCCTCTTCCAGCGGATTCCAGGAGCGGACGCCCATGGCCAGGATCACGGTGTCAAAGCCGCGCAGCTCATGGATCACGCCGTCCTTTTCATAGTTCACACCGTCGTCAAAGAACTCTGTGACTTTTGCGTTTGTCACAGACTGCACTCCGTGCGCGTTCAGACGCTGCATCAGGAATACTTTCGGTGTATATTCCTCGTCCAGAGCGATTTCGGGACGCATCTCAACGATCGTAACACTGCGGAAATGTTCACCCAGGAAATCAGCCGTCTCCACACCGGACATTCCGCCGCCGATCACCAGGCACTTCGCACCGGGAAGGACCTTGCCGTCCAGGATATCCGGTACTCCGACAAATTTCTCATTGCGGATACCCGGAATCGGGGGCATAACGGGCTGGCTGCCGGTGGCCAAAATGATGGCATCCGGTTTCAGTTCGGCCAGAAGTTTCTCGTCGGCTTCCGTGTTCATGCGGATATCCACACCGTATTTTCTGCACATGGTAATGTAATACCGGATCGCAGCGGCAATCTCATGCTTTGTGGGCGGAATAGCCGCCAGGCGGAACTGTCCGCCCAGTGCGTCATCTTTCTCCAGGAGCGTGACATGATGTCCGCGCTTCGCAGCTGTCCACGCGCTCATCAGGCCTGCGGGGCCGCCGCCGACAACAACAATATTCTTCGGCGTATCAACTTTGTCAAAAGGATACTCCGCTTCATTTCCGGTAACCGGATTGATCAGGCAGGAAACATAGACCTTGGGACTGAGTATATATCCCAGGCAGGATTGCGTGCAGGCAATGCAGGGAGAGATCTCGTCCAGACGTCCTTCCTTCACCTTGTTGGGATATTCAGGATCTGCCAGAGACCCTCTGCCCAGAGCGATCAGATCCGCCTTGCCGGAGCTGACTGCAAAATCTGCCATGGAAACGTTATTGAAACGGCCTACCGCCATGACCGGAATGGAGACTTCGCTTTTAATCTTTTCCGTGGCAAACATGTTGTATCCGTTGGGAAGCATGGCGGATGCGCTCATATATTCCGTGCTCGCATAGGTCATAAGGGATACGTCCAGAAGGTCCACGCCTGCCTGCTCCAGAAGGTGCGCCACAACGACTGACTCTTCCAGGGTCCTTCCGGCGAATACTTTCTCATCATAGCTGAACCGGAAAGAGATGATGAAATCCTCTCCGCACTTTTTCCGGATATTTTTTACGATCTCCAGCGGGAATTTCATCCTGCCCTCGAAGGTTCCTCCAAACTCATCAGTCCGTTTGTTAGCATGGGTGGACATGAACTGCGCGATCAGATAACCGTGGGCACCGTGAACATCTACACCGTCATAGCCGGCTTTTTTCGCCCGCAGCGCTGCATCTCCAAACTGCTCGATCAGTTCCCAGGCTTCCTCCGTGGTGATCTCCCGGGTCAGGGCATTATCGACCGGACATGCGATCCTGGTCGGTGCGATGGGCGTCTGCCCGCCTGTAAGCCCCGGGTTTGTCTGTCTTCCCGCATGATGAATCTGCAGGATGCATTTGGACCCTTCGTCGTGGATCGCCTTCGCCAGCCTCTTGTGTCCCTCAATGGCACTGTCATCATAGAAAAATCCCTCATTGGGAATACAGCGGCCGGTTTCATTGATCGCTACGCCTTCTACGACGATCAGTCCGAATCCACCCTTTGCACGAGCCTGGTAATAGGCAATCAGCCGGTCGGAAACTGTTCCGTCCTCATTGCCCAGGTTTGTCCCCATTGGCGGAACCACAAACCGATTTGGAATTACAGTGTTTTTGATCTGAAGCGGTGCAAATAATGATTCATAACTCATGATGCTGATCTCCTCCTGGTCATTTTTTATTATTACTCTCAGTTCATTTTCCCGCAGTTTCCGACTTTTTCTCCGGTTACAAAGTACTCATAGGTCGGGAACTCAAACAGCACCGGCTTGAACACGTGATAGTCGATCTTGTCCTTTTCGTTCAGTACGCTCTCGTCGGCATAGGTCGCAAGAATTCTGCAGATAAAGTTGTCGAAATGCTCCAGTTCATAATTGCCGTCCACCTCGCACTCGATGGACACTTTTGCTACATCGATCAGCGGCGCGCCGTTCTCACCGATCGTATAGGCAAACGCGCCGGACTTGTCTTCCTTGTTACCGCTGATGATACCCATGCGGTCGGCTTCCTTGAGCCAGGATTCATCAACAACGTTCACGGAGAGGGTCTTGTTTTCCCGGATCCCTTTGTTGATGTAATGCGCCTGCACGAGGGAAACCATGAGATGGCTGTGTGCTACGGTTCCCGCATGTGCCACAAGCGTCCA
The DNA here is from genome assembly GCA_905235315.1 of uncultured Solobacterium sp. Classification (GTDB taxonomy): domain Bacteria; phylum Bacillota_I; class Bacilli_A; order Erysipelotrichales; family Erysipelotrichaceae; genus Bulleidia. The sequence goes on from CAJOLG010000177.1 coordinate 2,894, forward strand.
GGTGGGTTTATCGTCCACCATTGCGCCGACCACGATGACCGGGCAGGGATACAATGCCAGTGTTGCTCCGATGTTTTTCTTCATTTTATTTCATCTCCTTTTGATTATTTTCCAAAAAGCCTGCGATTTCTTCCTTGTTGCAGTAAATTCCGGTGATCCCTCCGGCATGGTAAGTCCTCGCACCTTTCTGTCTGAGTATTATTCTGACGTTGTGTCAGCATAAAGAATATACCACTATTCTGACACCGTGTCAACACATTCCGAGAAAAAAACATTTGCTCCGCAAGGGCATAAAAGAGTTCCCAAATGCCCGAAGGAAAAGGAACTGGCAATATTGGAAGCGCAGAAAGAGCGGCTGACAAAGTTCGCGGCTTTTCAGGAAATGGAAGTTGTCCGTGAATACTGCGAAATGTAAACCCAAAAATTGATACGAAGAAATGCTGTTGTCAGAATGGCAGAATAGCTTGAAATCAAGGGCTTTCGGAGATTAGGGACTCTCCGGCAGCTTTTTCTTTATGTCCAATTTCCGGCCGCACTTCGGCAACAGCGAGGTTGGGAGTGACAACAGCAACGGAGAAAATGACAACACCTCGAAAATGAACCCTTTGTTAATATTCGCAAAATTTGCGACAAAGCATAGACATTTGAGAGAATAAATATTATAGTTAGACATGACTAACGTGAATTGTAGGTGGAAAGAGA
>CAJOLG010000178.1 GCA_905235315.1 uncultured Solobacterium sp.
ATCCGGGACATCTACCGGCCGCTCTGTGATCATCTGAAACGGGACTATCAGCTGGCAGCCTGCGGGCGGATGCTGAACTATCTTGAGGCAACGCAGAAACATGCGCTGGATCATCTCTCCGTGATCCGGGTGGAGAGCGAATCGGAAGTCCTGTACATGGATTATGCGACGATCCGGAATCTTGAACTCATTGAGCCGCTGCATCGGGAGAACAAGGGTGAATCGCTCTGGATGTTTCTGGATACATGCAAAAGCGCGATGGGAAGCCGGATGCTGCGGAAATGGATTGAAAAACCGCTGGTAAACAAAGAAGAGATTACTGCCCGCTATGACCGTCTGGAAGCCCTGAAATCGGATTTCATGACCCGTAAGACCCTGCGGGACCATCTCGGCGGGATCTATGATCTGCAGCGGCTGATCGGCCGGTGTGCGATGAACAGCGCCAATGCGCAGGACTGCCTGCGGCTTTCGAAAACCCTCAATGAAGTGCCGGAAGTGCTCGCCTGCCTGAAGGACGATGCGTTTGCGGAATACCGGACGATCGATCCGCTGGACTCTCTGCGGCAGATGCTGGACGGGGCGTTCGTGGATAATCCGCCGGCATCCCTGTCGGACGGCGGCGCGTTCCGCGACGGCTATGATGAAGAGCTGGACAGGGCGCGGGAAATCCAGCGCGGCGGCCGGCAGATCATCCTGGACCTTGAGGCAAAGGAGCGGGAGCGCACCGGAATCAAGACGCTGAAGATCGGATACAACAAAGTATTCGGCTATTATATTGATATTTCAAAAGCGGCAGCTTCGCAGGTAAAGGAAGAATGGGGCTATGTGCGCCGGCAGACATTGGTGAACAATGAACGGTTCATTTCACCGGAGCTCAAGGAACAGGAAGACCGTATCCTGCATGCCGAGGAGAACGCCATACGGATTGAAAAACAGCTGTTTGCGAGACTTCTTGCGGCGATCCGCGGCGAACTTTCCAAACTGCAGCGTCTTTCAACGGCGCTCGCAGAGCTCGACTGCTATGCCGCGCTTGCGGAAGTCAGCGCTTCCTGCGGATATGTACGGCCGGAATTCACCGAGGATGAATTCCTCATTGAACAGGGCCGTCATCCGATCCTTGCGGAGCGGATGAAGAACGGCCGCTATATTGCCAACGGGCTGAAAATGGACAAGGCGGAATCGATCCTGCTGATCACCGGGCCCAACATGGGCGGCAAATCCACCTATATGCGGCAGACCGCGCTGATCGTGATCATGGCCCAGATGGGATGCTATGTGCCCGCAAAGTCGGTGCGGATGCCGGTCTTTGACAAGATCTTTACCCGGATCGGGGCGAGTGATGATATCCTGGCCGGCCAGTCCACCTTCATGGTGGAGATGTCCGAGGCCAACCATGCCCTGCAGAATGCCACACCCTCCTCACTGATTCTCTTTGATGAGATCGGCCGGGGAACCTCGACCTATGACGGAATGGCGCTGGCCCAGGCGATGATTGAATACATCGCAGCCTGTGTCCATGCCAAGACCCTGTTCAGCACGCATTATCATGAACTGACCTCCCTGACCGATTCGATCGGAGTGGTGCGCAATGTCCATGTGGCAGTGAAGGAGGATGCGGACAAGGTGACCTTCCTGTACAAGGTGAAGGACGGCCGGGCCGACCGCTCCTACGGAGTCAATGTCGCACGGCTTGCCGGGCTGCCGGAAGCGGTGATCGAGCGGGCAAAGGGCCTGCAGAAAGAACTGGAATCCAAACGCAGGGTTGTCCAGCAGAGCTACCAGCTGGTGGAAATGACGCATGAGGATCCTGCTGCCAAAGCGATCATCGATCAGCTGAACAGCGTGAATCCGGATGAGCTTTCCCCGCGCCAGGCATGGACGATGCTGGCGGATCTTGCCGAGGAAGCCCGCCGGGGAAAGGAATAATACCGAAATTATGGAACAGGACAAACTGATTATCCGCGGCGCCCGCGAGAACAATCTGAAGAATATTTCACTGGAGATTCCCCGCAATAAGATGGTCGTCATGACCGGCCTCTCCGGCTCGGGAAAGACGAGTCTTGCGTTTGATACGATCTATGCGGAAGGGCAGCGCCGCTATGTGGAGTCGCTGAGTGCCTACGCACGCATGTTTCTCGGCGGGGTGGACAAGCCGGATGTGGAACAGATCGAAGGGCTTTCGCCTGCGATCTCGATCGACCAGAAGACCACCTCGAACAACCCGCGCTCCACGGTCGGAACCGTAACGGAGATCTATGACTACCTGCGTCTTCTCTATGCGCGGTGCGGCGTTCCTTACTGCCCGAACCATGATATTCCCATCACCGGCCAGGACATCAGTGAGATGGTAAATCAGGTGATGAGTCTCGAAGACGGGACCCGTCTTACCGTCATGGCGCCGATTATCCGCAACCGCAAAGGCACCTTCAAAGACCAGTTCACAAAGCTGATGCGCGACGGCTATGTCCGCGTGCGGGTGGACGGTGAACTGAAGATGCTGGAAGATGACATCGAACTCGAGAAAAACAAACGTCACAATATCGATGTTGTCGTTGACCGCATTATCAAGAAACCCGAGGCGAAAGGCCGGATCCATGATTCGCTGGAAACTGCGCTGAACCTCGCTCAGGGCACGGCAGTCGTACTGGAAGGCGACCGGGAAGAACTCTTTTCCAGCAACTATGCCTGCCGGATCTGCGGCTTTTCGGTACCGAAGCTCGAACCGCGGCTGTTTTCGTTCAATGCGCCGCTTGGGGCCTGTGATACGTGCAAGGGGCTTGGCTTTACGGAGGAAGTGGACGTTGACCTTCTGATTCCGGACCGGAATCTTACGATCAATGAAGGCGCGATCCGTTTCTACAAGAACATTGTCGGTACGGAGAATATCGAATGGCAGACGTTTGAGATTCTGCTGAATGCCTATAAGATCCCGCTGGATGTGCCGGGCCGGTGAAGAAACTGACAAAGAAGCAGATGGAGATCATCCTGCACGGATCGGACAAGCCGATCAAGTACCGGATCACCAGTGCGGGCGGGAATACCTACCTCCGCAATGACTATATTGAAGGCGTCAAGGATCTGATCGAGCGCCGGTATGTGGAAACCAGCTCTGCCATGACAAAAGACTGGTACCATTCGTTCATGGTTGACAGTAAATGCCCTGCCTGCGGCGGAAAACGTCTGAATGAGCAGGCGCTCTCCGTGAAGATCGGCGGCCGCAGTATCATCGGCTTTACCGAGCTTTCCGTGATTCATGCCCTGGAATGGCTGGATCGGATCGAGCTCAGCGAGAGCCAGGCGAAGATTGCTGACCAGGTGCTCAGGGAAATCCGCAGCCGCCTGGAATTCCTGAAGGATGTCGGCCTGGATTATCTGACACTGGACCGGCTTGCCGGAACGCTCTCCGGCGGGGAAGCGCAGCGCATCCGGCTGGCGACCCAGATCGGTTCGCGCCTTTCCGGTGTGCTGTACGTGCTTGATGAGCCCAGTATCGGGCTTCACCAGCGCGATAATGCAAAACTGATCGACACCCTGAAAAGCATGCGGGATCTCGGCAACTCCCTGATTGTCGTCGAACACGATGAAGAGACGATGATGAGTGCCGACTGGATCGTGGACATCGGCCCCGGCGCCGGAATCCATGGCGGCGAAGTCATCTTCAACGGCACGCCGCAGGACATTCTCAAGGCGGAAGACTCCATCACCGGAAACTATCTTTCCGGCCGGATGCGGATCGATGTGCCGAAAACGCGCCGCAAGGGGACCGGGAAATCGGTCGAAGTGATCGGAGCGGAAGAGAACAACCTGAAGAAGATCAATGTAAAATTCCCGCTCGGCAGGTTCATTGCGGTCACCGGGGTTTCCGGCAGCGGAAAATCCACGCTCGTCAATGAATGTTTCATGAAGTCCGTGCAGCAGAATCTCGGCTATACCCGGGTCCATCCGGGAAAAGTCGCAAAGGTGAAAGGCCTGGACAATATCGACAAGCTGGTTCAGATCGACCAGAATCCGATCGGCCGCACCCCGCGTTCCAACCCGGCAACCTATACTTCGGTATTTGACGATATCCGTGCGGTATTTGCCAATACCCCCGAGGCGAGACTGCGCGGGTATGACAAGGGCCGCTTCTCCTTCAACGTCAAGGGCGGCCGCTGCGAGGCATGTACGGGAGACGGTGTGAAGGTCATTTCCATGAACTTCCTGCCCGATGTTTACGTGCCGTGCGAGATCTGCCGCGGAAAGCGCTACAACGAAGAAACCCTGCAGTGCACCTTTAAGGGAAAGAATATCTATGATGTGCTCGAGATGACGATCGAGGAGGCGCTGGAGCTGTTTGCCAACCAGCCGAAGATCCGTGCCAAGCTTCAGACCCTGTGTGATGTCGGCCTCGGCTATCTCAAACTCGGTCAGTCTTCAACGACGCTGTCAGGCGGGGAAGCCCAGCGCGTAAAGCTTTCCTCCGAGCTTCAGAAGAAAGCAACCGGCAAGACGGTCTACATCCTTGATGAACCGACAACCGGACTTCATACCGATGATGTAAAACGGCTGATTGCCGTATTGACGCGGATTGTCGATTCCGGCAATACTGTGATCGTAATCGAACACAACCTCGATGTGATCAAGTGTGCCGACTGGATTATTGACCTCGGCCCCGAGGGCGGCGACAACGGCGGAACCGTGATCGCTGAGGGAACTCCGGAACAGATTGCACAGAACCCGGATTCCTGGACCGGTCAGTATCTGAAAAAGGCGCTTGCCTGGACGGAGGCGCGCCGGAAGGAGAGAGACGAATGATTGTCTGCTATGCGTGTATTGCGGTGTGCACCGTACTGTTTCTTCTTTTGAACCGCAGCCAGGACCCGGTCACCGCAGCCGTGAAATACGGCGCTATGATGCCGATGCGCGTCAAGCGGGGCGAGTACTGGCGGCTGCTCACCGCCGGCTTTCTGCACATTCAGATCTGGCATTTCCTGATGAATATGGTGGCGCTGTACAATCTCGGCACCCTGGAATATGTGTTTGGACACGGTCTGTTTGCGGGGATCCTGCTGATTTCGATCGTTGGCGGAAACCTGCTGTCGTTTCTGCTTGAAAAGGACGACACCCGGATCACGCTCGGCATTTCCGGCGGGTTATACGGCCTGCTTGCGGCATATATGGTGCTTCTGTTCAAACTCGGTATGCTGGCAGAACCCTCGATTCGCTTTTCGTTACTGCGGATGCTGGGAATCAACCTGCTGATCAACCTGCTGCCGAATGTGTCGCGGATGGGACACGCAGGCGGGTTTCTGACCGGATTTATGATTGCGATGTTCATGCTATAATCGGAACAAGAGGAACAGCAGAATGAGCGATAACGATGAAAAGAAAGTAATGATCACGGAGATCGTTGATTTCTTCGGACTTGAGCAGCTTACCGGAAACGCGGATTCGCTGAACCGGTGGGTTGTGATTCCGGACGTGAACCGTCCGGGTTTTGAACTGTCCGGGTATTTCAAACCGACCGAACCGCGGCGTGTAGTAATCATCGGAAACAAGGAAATTGAATATATCAGCCATCTTAATGAACAGCAGCAGCGGGAACGGTTCGGCTCCATCACGGACGGACTTACCCCGATGATCATCATCACCAAAAACAATGAGATTCCGCCGGTTCTCAAGGCGGTCGCAATGGAACGCAACTTCCCGATCTTCCGGAGCGGGGCGGATACCTACCGCGTGATGGTCGATCTGATCACCTTCCTGGATGAGCGGCTGGCACCGGAAGAAACCCTGTCCGGCGATCTTGTGGTCGTGTACGGCAAGGGAATCATGATTACCGGAGAAAGCGGAATGGGAAAGTCGGAAATCGCCATGGAGCTTGTCCGCGACGGACAGGTTCTGATTGCGGATGACCGGGTCGATGTACAGAAAATACACAACACCATCTACGGACAGGCGCCGGCGCTTCTGCGCGGCATGCTGGAGATCCGCGGGATCGGAATCATTGACGTGGAACGCATGTTCGGCGCCAACAAGCTGGCCGAGCGGCACCGCGTGGATCTTGTGATCAATCTGGTGCGCTATGAAGCCAGTGAAGAATATGAACGGATCGGGGATGAGATGACCTCCTCCACCCGGATCATGGGCATCAGTATTCCGGTCATGTCTCTGCCGGTCAGTCCCGGCCGTTCCATGTGTTCCCTGATTGAAACCGCCGTGTCAAATTTCATTCTCAAACAGGAAGGATACAACAGCACGGAAGAGTTCAAGGACCGCCTTCATACCGAGCTGATCAAAAAGAACAACCGTTAAGCTATGAGTAAACCGATTTGTGCAGTATTTGATTTTGACGGAACCCTGATGGATACGGAACCGGCCATCATGGCCAGTTATGAACATGTATTCCGCATGTATTCCGAC
>CAJOLG010000179.1 GCA_905235315.1 uncultured Solobacterium sp.
CGGGAAAGGTCGTTGATCTGTGCGTTCAGGCCAAGCAGGATCGGTCCGTATGCTTCGAAATTACCCATACGCTGTGCGATCTTATATCCGATATTGCCGGCATTGATATCCGGGAAAATGAAGGTGTTTGCGTATCCGGCAACCAGATTGTTCGGGCACTTGGTGCGCGCAACACGCGGCGATACCGCGGCGTCAAACTGAAGCTCGCCTTCGATCGGTGTGCCGGGGAATTTTGCTTTTGCCTTGGCTGCGGCACTGCGCATCTTCTCGACATCTTCGCCCTTGCCGGATCCCAGGGTGGAATACGACAGGAACGCGACCTTCGGATCAACCCCGAATACTTTTGCGCATTCAATCGTCTCACCGCAGATTTCAACCAACTCGTCTTCGGACGGTTTGATGTTGATGGCGCAGTCCGCCATTGCGAGCACTTCGTTTTCACCGGTCGCAGACGGACGTACCAGGATAAAGCAGCTACTGACGATCGTGTTGCCCGGCTTTGTCTTGATAATCTGAAGCGCCGGACGCACCGTGTCCGCTGTGCTGTAGGTAGCGCCGCCAAGCAGACAGTCCGCAACTCCCATTTTGACAAGCATCGTTCCGAAATAATTGGAGCCCGCAAGTACTTTCTTTGCGGTTTCCGGTGTCATCCCCTTCGACTTTCTGAGTTCGACAAACATGTCCACCATCTCATCAAAACGATCCCAGTTGGCCGGGTCAATGATTTCCGCACCGCGAATGTTGAAACCGGATTCTTCGGCAGATTTCATGATTTCATCCGGATTGCCGAGCAGAACCGGATGAAGAAAGGAGCTGGCCAGAAGACGGCTTGCCGCTTCGAGAATCCGCGGATCCGCACCTTCCGTGAAGACAATCCTCTTCGGATTGCGCTTCAGTCTGTTGATCATATCGCCAAATCCAAACATTTTCTTATTTCTCCTTTTTTCTCACAACCCATTATAAGGTCTTTTTTTTGCAATGTGGGATTTACCTGAGTTTACCGGTCATTTTCTGCGTATTTTTGCGGCATAGAATCCATCACTTTTTAATTCAAACGGAAATATTGTGTGTTCTTCAAGAAGCTCATAGGACGCATGCCCGGCAAGAAATGCCCGGACCTGTCCTTCATTTTCCTTGCGGTTCAGCGTGCATGTGCTGTAGACAAGAATGCCTCCCGGCCGGACACAGGCAGCGCTTTGTTCAAGGATGGTTTTCTGCAGGGAAACAATCTCATCCAGTGTTTCCGGAGAAACATGAAACCGGATCTCCGGCTTGTGCGACAAATCTCCCAGTCCCGAGCACGGCACATCCGCAAGCACACGGTCATAGGCGGCCAGATCCTCCGGATGGGATACAGCCGCATCCCGGACAACCGGCTTTACGATGGAGACGCCGGTCCGCTCCATCAGCTGTCCGATCAGTCCGACCCGCTCTTCATAGCAGTCTCCGGCAATGATCTCTCCCCGGTTTTTCATTTCACAGGCAATCTGCTGTGTTTTTGTGCCGGGAGCGGCACACGCGTCCAGGACACGCATACCCGGCTGTGCATCGAGCAGCCGGATGACCCTCTGGGATGTTCTGCTCTGTATCAGAACGATACCATCCTGCAGAAATTGTGACCCGGTCAGCGTTTCGTCAGAGACAAAGCAATCGTCTTCCATAACAGTAATCCCGGGCTGCTCAAAAAACTGCCGGTCTGCTTTCAGGGTATTCAGCCGGCCGTAGACAACCGGCCGCTCCTGATCAGCCTGCACAATCTTCAAAGCGGTATCCCTGCCGTATTGTTTTTCCCACATCCTGAGAAGAAATTCCGGATGGGAGTAAAGGATCGCTTCCTTGGCCGGCCATTCTCCTTCCGGTTCGGTTCGGCCTCGTTTCTGAACCGCACGAAGTACGGCATTCACAAAGCCGCGGTCCCGTTTTGAGGCCGCTTCCACGGCTTCGCTGATCACCGCATATGCAGGAATCCGGTCCATAAACTGCAGCTGATATACCGAAAGGTCCAGCAGTACCGCGGTGTGCGGCCGCACCCTTCCGTTTGTCAGATCCTTCCACTGATATTCAAGCAGGTTCCGGTTTCGCAGTGTTCCGTATACGATCTCACTGATCAGGGCCCGGTCTTCCCTGGAAAAGGATTCCGGCATCTTCCGCATCAGCAGACTTGCATAACCGCCTTCATAGATCACCCGGTACAGAATATCTTCCGCGTAACTTCTAACATTCATCGTTTTACTCCAGCGTCATCGGATTCACATCGATCCGGATATCTTTCCGTACTAGTTCGGGGGACTGTTCAAACAGCGTCCGTACCGCCTGCCGCATCGCATCAAGGTCCTGCCCTTTCAGAATCAGCCTGCACCGGAAGCTGTCCCGCCGTTTCGGAAGCGGAATAAGCCCGATCTTCTTAAACGGTCCTTCGAGGCCGTTCAGCAATGCCAGTCCCGCTGCCTTGCATTCCTTCTCTGTCCGGGAACTTACAGTCAGGGAGATCAGATAGGTATACGGCGGCTCCATCGCATTATGCCGGTATTCCATTTCCTTCCGGAAGAACATCCCGTAGTCCTGGCGGGCTGCAGCGATTACTGCATAGTGTTCCGGGTCAAATACCTGGAGAACCACTTCTCCTTTGGCATCTGCCCGGCCGCTTCTGCCTGCTGCCTGCATCAACAGATCAAAGGTCACCTCACAGGACCGGTAGTCGGTTCTGGAAAGCCCTTCATCCCCGTTTAGAATCCCCACCAGGGTGACATCGGGATAATCCAGTCCTTTCGCAATCATCTGTGTTCCGACCAGAATATCCGCTTCATGATTTCCAAAGGCATTCAGAATCTTCCCGTGTCCGTTTTTGACACCGGTGGTATCCGCATCCATACGAAGCACCCGGGCGGAAGGAAAACACTGCTGCACTTCCTGCTGAAGTTTTTCCGTCCCGAAGCCGTAGGTCATAAATCCCGCATGGCTGTGACAGACCGGGCATTCTTCGGGAATAAGACAGGAATAGCCGCAGGAATGGCATACCATCCGTCCGGAAACACGATGATAGGACATCGTAATATCGCAGTGCCGGCATTTCAGCGGTTCTTTGCAGGAACGGCATCGCAGCATGGTATGGTATCCTCTGCGGTTCAGAAGCAGAATTGCCTGTTTCCCTGCCGCCAGTGTTTCAGCGATCTTTTCTTTCAGCACATCGGTAAGAATAAACGACTGTCCCTGCCGCATCGCTTCCCGCAGGGAAACAACCGTCACCTCCGGCAGTGTATTGTTGATGCGGGATTCCAGCGTGACCAGATGATATACATTTTTCAAGGCGCGGGCAAAGGACTCAAGGCTCGGCGTAGCGGATCCGAGCACAAGCTTGCAGTGATGATACTCAGCCCGGAACAGCGCCGCATCACGGCAGTGATATGCCGGCTGTGAATCCTGCTTGTAGGAAGAATCGTGTTCTTCGTCCATAACGATCAGTCCGAGAGACTGAAACGGCAGAAACACCGCACTGCGGGTTCCGACAACAACCGCCGCCCTGCCGCTTCGTACCAGGCGGTACTGTTCGTATTTTTCCTGCGGATTCAGTCCGCTGTGTCCGCTGTGATAGATGGCAAGTTCTTCGCCGAACCGCTCTGAAACACGGCTGATCATCTGCGGTGTCAGGGCGATTTCCGGCACCAGAATAAGCACCTGTCTGCCCTGTTCGAGCGCATGCCTGGCAAGGTGGAGATACACTTCGGTCTTCCCGCTTCCGGTCTGCCCGTGCAGAAGGAAGACAGAGTCACTGCTTTCCTCGATGGTTTTTACAGCCGCGAGCTGTTCGTCATTCAGCGCCGGGCCTTCTTTTGTGATACCGGTATACGTTGACGCCGCTTCTTTTTCTTTTTGATACAGTTCAGCCGCCTGCTTGGCGACAAGCGAACGCGCCTGATTCGGGTATTCTTTCCGCAGCTGCGAATATTTCATCGGCCCGTGATCCCGCAGGTAACAGTACGCCTCCAGTTCTCTTGGTGTAAGGCTTGTTTCCGCGGTACCGAGACGGACCCAGTTTTCATTTACGACCCGCTGCGCGGTGGTCTTCGGTTTGATCTTTGACGGCAGCATCACCTGATAACAGGAAATCATCGTGCTGAGCGTATCCTCTTTCATCTTATGCGCCAGCGCAGCGAGCTCTTCCGTGATCAGCGGTTCCTCATCAAGAACCTGAACAACCGGCTTGATTGTCACTCCGAGCCGCAGGCTAACCTCTTCCGGCGTTTCCGATGTTTCTTCTGCCCGCTCCACAAAGCCAAGCACATTCTGATGATTAAAACTGACGGTTACCCGCGCACCGGGAACAGCCGCCGTATCGGAATAATATGTAAATGTCTGATCAACCGAGCGAACCGGATGTTCAATGTAACAATCAAGCAGATACATGGCAATATTTTACATTATTGCGGTACGATTAGAACAACGGAGGAGTTTAACGATGAGAAAACTGGGAATTCTCGGACTCGGCCATATGGGGATGGCTCTGGCGAAAGGCGCTGCCGCTTCGATCGGCGCAGAAGAGATTGCCGCATATGATCCTTCTGCCGAAAAACAATCTGCCGGCAAGGATGTCGGAATTCAGATCGCGGAAACACCGGCTGCACTTTGCGGGGAGGCACATATCATTTTGGTCGCTGTCAGACCGCAGGATATCGGCAGCCTTCTGGAAGAATTAAAACCGGGTCAGCCGGAGTGCATTCTGACGATCGCCGCAGGCATTCCGATCCGCCGCTTTACCGATGTGCTCGGCCCGATGCCGGTCATGCGCGCAATGCCGAATACCCCGCTTCAGCTGCGGGAAGGTGCGGTTGCCCTCTGCCGAAATGAGCTCTGCTCACAGGAGGATTTTGACTTCGCACTGAACCTGTTCCGCTCGATGGGTACGGCATGTGAAATCAGTGAAGACCATATGTGCGATATCATTGCGGTCAACGGAAGCACACCTGCCTATTTCTACTATCTGATCGAATGCCTGCTGAACGATGCGGTTTCCCGCGGCCTGGATGAAGCCGATGCCCGTGAGCTTCTCGTTCAGACCATGATCGGCAGCGGAAAGATGCTGATGGCGGATAAAGAAAAACCGATCAGCAGGTTTGTTGATGAAGTCTGCTCCAAAGGCGGCACAACGATCGAAGCGATCAATGTTCTGAAAGACGGCGGTTTTGAATCGCTGATCAAAGACGCGGATACCGCATGTATCCGCAGAGCGGAAGAACTCGGAAAATAATAAAAGCGCACTGCCCGGACAACACCGATCCATACGGAATTGTCAGAGCCGGCGCTTTTTTCATTAATGTTTTTTCGGACGCAGTGTCCCGTATACCCGGAAGACCGTTCCTTTGCCGTTAAATACATCCGCGATCGCATCCACGGTATCCCAGGTTACCCGGCTGCTCAGCCAGAACGCCATGCGGATCGGGGATTCCATGATCATATCATCGGTGATTCCCTTATCCGAAAGCCGGGTCTTTGCGAAGGCAATGCCCTTCCGGATCAGCTTCCCCATCCCGCTTTCGGTGAGTTCGAGCACGGAAGAGCTCCCCGTGAAGGGTTTTAACGCGCGCACCGGCGGAACCGGTGTCCCGAGTGCCTGTCCGAATGCGGCTTCCGTGAACCGTTTCCCCTCGCCGTCCGGTTCGGTATAATCAGCCGGAATCCAGGTGAACGGTGTTTTTGTGCCGGGACAAAAGATGCTGGCCTCACAGCGGATATCCCTGCTGGAAGAACCCGCCAGAATACGGTAATTCCCTTCCTCTACCATCCACGCATGCTGTGCCGTGTCATAGTAGGAAAAACTGCGGTCATCGAGAAGAATCTGTACGGTCTTTGTTTCACCCGGTTCCAGTCCGGGTTTGGCAAAGCCTTTCAGTTCTTTGACACAGCGTGCGATCCGGCTGTTTTCTGCCGCCACATAGATCTGAACCGCTTCTTTCCCGTAACAGGTTCCGGTATTGGTCACATCAAGCGAAACAGAGATCCTTCCGTTTTCCTCCGAGGCAATCAGGTTGCTGTATCGGAAGGTTGTATAAGACAGTCCGTGGCCGAACGGAAACGCCGGTTCGATTCCGGTACGGTCATAATACCGGTAGCCGGAAAAGATGGATTCCCGGTACTGCACCTGCAGTAATGATTCCCGAAAGGAATCACAGGACGGAACATCTTCCAGCCGGCTCGGCCATGTTTCCGCGAGTTTTCCCGATGGATTCACACTGCCGTTCAGAAGATTCCAGGCAGCTTCCCCGCCGCGGCAGCCTCCAAGATACATGCAGAGGATTGCATTTACATCCGTTCGCCAGGGAAGCTCAACCGGGGCTCCGCACTGCAGAACAACGATCACATTCCGATGGACTTCCGAAAGCCTGCGAATCAGGCGGTTCTGGTTCTCCGGAAGAGCAATCGTCTTCCGGTCATACCCTTCCGCCTCATCCCCCTCGGGAAGCCCGGCAACGACAATCACCTTTCCGCAGCGGGACGCAAGATCAAGCGCCTTCGATTCCAGTTCTTCATCCGGCGTGTGATCCGTTATGGAAAACCCCTGGGCATAGGAAAATAC
>CAJOLG010000180.1 GCA_905235315.1 uncultured Solobacterium sp.
AACAAAACGGAGGTCATTCATGTCCGATGCTTATCTTGTGACAATCGTAATCCCGACTTATCAAAGACCGGACCGCATCACCCGGGCCGTGAACAGCTGTCTGAACCAGACCTGTGACTGCGAGATCATCGTTGTGGACGATAACGGGAAGGGGACCGAGGCACAGAAGGCAACGGAAGCGGAACTCCGCACCTTGATCGAGGATGGGAAAGTGATTTACCTCGTCAATGAAGAAAACCGAAGAGCCTCCTATTCCCGTAACCGGGGACTGGAAATTGCGAAGGGGAAGTATGTTACCTTCCTTGATGACGATGATGAAATCGACCCGGCAAAACTGCAGAAGCAGGCGGATTTATTGGAAAAACTCGGAGAAGAATACAGCTGCTGCTATACGTCGTATCACAAATTATTGAAGGACGGCAGTGTCTACGGCAACGATGAGAAGGTACAGGGCTATGTTTATCCCTATGCGCTGGCCCGTGTTATTTACAACGGCAGCGGCTCCAATCTGCTGGCGAGAACCGATACCGCAAGGGAGATCGGCGGGTATGATATTTCGTTCAAAAAACGCCAGGATATGGAATTCATGGCGCGGTTATTGAAAAACTATAAGCTTGCCTACCTGGATGAGGATCTGCTTACGATCCATTATGAGATCCGGGAGACCCCCCTGACCTATGAAGGCCTGCGGGAAGCGGATGAGCACTGGATCGAATTCTTCAAAGATGAGATCGATGCGCTGCCTGAGAAACAGCGGGATCTGGTCTATCAGTCCCTTGCCCTGGAGCGCTGGCGCTATTCCATCCCGCGTCACCAGCAGAAAGATGCCTGGAAGAACATGAAGAAGTATCACGTGACCCCGGGGGTGTTCGCAAAGTATATTGGTTATCTGATTGACCGGGTGGTTCATAAGAAATCCTACGGTGTAAAACTGTTCAAACTGTAAAAAACGAAAGGAGAGGTGCCATGAAAATCTTATTCTGCACTACCATGGATCTGCAGATCCAGACCTTTCACTGGCGCACGATCAAAGCGCTTCATGCGATGGGGCATACCGTGGATGCGGTAACCAACGGGACCTATACGATGGAGGAGATCAGCCATAAATATACCGTGCCGTTTAACCGCAACCCATTACATCCCGATAACCTGAAGGCAATGAAGCAGGTCAGAACCATCCTGGACGAGAATCAGTATGACATCATCTCCTGTCACTCGCCGGTAGCCGGGTTCTTCGGCCGCAGGGCGGCAGACGGAATGAAGATCAAAGTGCTCTATACCGCGCATGGCTTCCATTTCTGGAAGGGCGCACCTCTGATCAACCAGCTGATATATAAAAACATGGAGAAACTGGCTGCCCACTGGACTGATGTATTAATGACGATCAACCCGGAAGACTATGAGGCGGCACAGAAGTTTCGTTACAAACCGGGCGGCGGCCCGGTCTATATTCCCGGTGTAGGCATCGATGTCAAAGCCATTCAGGAAGCGAAAGAAGATAAAGCGGTGATCCGTCAGGAACTCGGGCTCCCGGAAGATGCCTTTGTGCTGTATTCCATCGGCGAGCTGATTCCCAGGAAGAACCACCGGTTTGCGATCGACGCGCTGAAGGAAGAATTCAAAGCCGATCCTTCGCTCCATTACTGCATTGCCGGAAACGGCAAACTGACCGATGAGCTGACAGCGTATATCAACGAGCTGGGTCTGGAAAACCAGATCCATCTGCTTGGCTTCCGCACAGATGCGAGAAAACTCATGTACGGCATGGACCTGTTTCTGTTTCCGTCCTATCAGGAGGGGCTTCCGGTTGCGGTCATGGAAGCGATGGCTGCCGGACTGCCGGTCATCGCAACCGATATCCGCGGCAATCATGATCTGATTCATCCGGAAGAAAACGGCATCCTGTATCCGGTGGATGACAAAGAAGCATTCCTGGGCGCATACCGGGAACTGCGCTGTGATCCGGGAAAACGGGCTGCGTTTTCAAAACAGGAACAGGAAGATATCAAAGCCTGTTCGCTGGAGGTCATTGAACCGCAGATTCTGGATCTTTACCGTATCTGAACCGTCAAAGGCACCCCAAAGGGTGCCATTTTACGGATTCCATAGTAAAATAAAAAACGATGAAATTCCGTAAGAATGAGCGCACACAGCGAACGGTACGGTTTGCGGCAAATGTGATCTGCATCCTGGTTCATGTCCTGTTTTTTTATGTGATCTGGATGCGGGTTTTTAACGAGCACGTCATCTATGCAAGACGGGGCTATATTCTTTATTTTGCGATCTATGCGGCGTCCCTGACGCTGTTCAACAGTGTGTTCGGCGGGTTCAACCTTGGCTACAGTACGACCGGGGATCTGATTTTTTCCCAGGTTCTGTCCTCGTTCTTTTCTCTGGCGGTTATCTATCTGCAGGTTTCCATTGTCATCAAGCACTTTCTCGGCGTCGGTGAACTGTTCGTTCTCTTCCTGATCGATGTGGCGATCTCTGTCATCCTGTGCGTTCTCGCAAACCGGATTTATTACCGGTTGTTTCCGCCGAAGGAAACTCTGATGATCTATGAGAAGGAAGACCAGTCGATTTATGACCGGATTCTGAAATACCAGTCCGACAGCTATGATATCCGCAAAAAAGAGCCCTTCACGGAATTTTCCAAACATATGGAAGAACTGGAAGAGTACCAGTGTGCGGTCGGTGTCGGCCTGAAACCGGAACAGAAAGAGCAGCTGGTCAAATATGCCTACGATATCACCAAGCCGATCTATTTATTACCGGATATATATGATGTGCTCATCAACGGGGGAAAGAATGTCTATCTCGTTGATACCCCGATGTATATCGTCAATAACTTCGGCCCGAGCCAGCTGGAAAAGATCGTAAAACGGATCTTTGATATTGTCTTCTCGCTCGTGCTTCTCGTAATCATGTCACCGTTCCTGCTGATTACTGCACTTGCGGTCAAGCTGCAGGACGGCGGCCCGGTATTCTATAAGCAGACACGGCTTACACAGTATGGACGGGAATTTGAAATCATCAAGTTCCGCTCCATGCGTGTGGATGCGGAGAAAGAAGGCGGCGCCCAGCTGGCGAAAGAAAATGATGACCGTATTACAAAGGTCGGTAAATTCATCCGTGCCACCCGCCTGGATGAATTTCCGCAGCTGTTCAACATTCTGAAAGGCGATATGTCTGTTGTCGGCCCGCGTCCGGAGCGCCCGGAGCTTGCGGCGAAGATCGAAGAAAAACTGCCGGAGTTTCATTACCGCCTGAAGGTCAAAGCCGGTCTTACCGGCTATGCCCAGGTGTACGGCAAGTATAATACGAAGTTAAAGGACAAACTCCTGTTCGATCTGATTTATATTGAACATTACTCCCTTGTGATGGATATCCGGATTCTGTTTCTGACCTTCAAGATCGTATTCAAGAAGGAGAGCACCGAAGGCGTCACGGACAACGAGCTCCATATTGACTGAGAGAGACGGTGAACACGATGGAAAAGAATATACTGGTAACCCGGTCATCCATGCCGGAGTATGAAGAATATATTGAAGAGATCAAAGA
>CAJOLG010000181.1 GCA_905235315.1 uncultured Solobacterium sp.
ATAAAACCGATCGAAGAAGATCTTGAAGCGGATATGTATGACCGCATATGTTCTGTGCTGGACGAAGCAGGATATCTTCATTATGAGATTTCCAACTTTGCCCGGCCCGGCAAAGAATCAGTCCATAACACCAATGTCTGGAAGTATAGGGATTTCTGCGGGATCGGGTTTGGCGCCTGGGGCAAGGATGAAACAGGGCGGTATGAACATGCGCCATCTCTGAATGCGTACTGCTCGGACCCGCTTTTCAAAAGCTATACTGCGCTAACGACGCAGGAAGAAATGTTTGAATGCTTAATGATGGGGCTTCGCCTGAAACAGGGCGTTTCCTGTGCGGCGTTTCAGGAACGGTTCGGATATCTGCCGGATCAGGTCTTTCCGGAATCGATTTCGGCATTGGAAACGAAAGGTCTGCTGCAGCGAAACGACGGATGGCTGTCGTGCACGGAACGCGGCTGGCCGATATTGAACTCCCTGCTGGTGGAGATCATGGAGGAAGCGAAGTTATGATCAGGGCGATATTTTTCGATATTGACGGCACATTGACGGATTTTGACACCCATCGGATACCGCCGCGTGTGTTCGAAGTTCTCTCGGAATTACAGAAAAAAGGAATCCGGCTGTTTATCGCGACCGGCCGGGGGAAGGACGGTCTTTCTGTACTGGAAGAGTTCCCGTTTGACGGCTATATTACGCTGAACGGCCAGTTCTGTTTCTGCAATGACGGGGAAGTCATTTATGAGAATACGATTTCTCCGCAGGCAATCCGGATCCTGCTTGACGAACTGAAGAACGATCCGGTTCCGTGCGGCTTTCAGCTGAGAGATGAACGGGTATTCAATTTTCGGAATGAACTGGTTGATGAAATTCATGCCATTACGCTGAATGACAGCGCTCCGGCGGGAGATATTACAGATATTGATGCGAAACCGGTATATCAGGTCATGATCTTTATGAATGAAGAAAAGGAAAGACAGCTTCTTTCCCGGCTTCCCGGCTGCCGCAGCGCACGCTGGTATCCGACCTTTTTTGACCTTTCGCCGGAAGGCGGTACGAAAGTGCTTGGGATGGACCTGTTTCTGAATCGGTTTGGAATTCCGCTCGAGGAGTGCATGGCCTTCGGGGATGGCGGGAACGATCTTGAAATGATCTGTCATGCGGGCATCGGAGTCGCCATGGGAAATGCCGGAGAGGAATTGAAGAACGCCGCCGATTATGTGACCGCATCTTCCGGCAACGGCGGCATCGAACAGGCGCTTCGCCGCTATGGAATTCTCTGAAGAAACGTTTTTAAGAATGCATTGTCAGCCGGCAGATGTCCTGAAGATCTTATGGGATTACGCGGATAGACGGGTCAGATGTATGAATTCTTGCATATTTTCAAAGAGTATGATATTTTGGTTAGGCTTTCGTGCTGGGATGTACGTATCTCCAACGGCAGACTCGGCAGGGAAGGACTGATAGGAAAAGGAGAAATTAACATGCTTGAAAAGGAAACAAAGGAACGGATCATCAAGGAGTTCGGCCGCAAGGAAGGTGACACCGGTTCGGCAGAAGTTCAGGTCGCAATGCTGACAGAACAGATCAACCGTCTCACGGTTCACATGAAGGCCAACAAAAAAGATTACAGTTCCAACCGCGGTCTTCTGAAGATGGTAGGACGCAGAAAGAACCTTCTTGAGTACCTCAAGAAAAATGATGTCAACCGTTACAGAGATCTCGTCAAGAAGCTCGGTCTGAGAAAGTAAGACAGGGTACTGCTTAGACGGAAACAGCGCTGCGAAAATGCGGCGCTTTTTTTTCGATGTATTTCTTGTGCAAAGATACTGTGAAAATGTATATGGCGGACTGGATTACAATGTGAATTTTATTATTATAATTTAATTGAAGCGTGGTTTTTCTGCGCTTGAATAACAGGAAATGAAAAGCATTTTTAAGATGACATGGCGTCTGATCAAGAAGACACCCGGACGGTTTCTCTCCCTGCTGGCAATTGTCCTGCTTGGGACATCCTTTTACGTGGGTGTTTCTGCCATCTCGATGGCAATGTCCACGTCAGTGAACCGCTATGATGATCTTCTGAATCTGAAAGATATCACGATCTATTCCAATTACGGATTTGACCGGCAGGATGTTGAGGCAGTCAGAGGCATGGAATCCGTTGCGGCCGCCGAAGGGGCATCATTTGTGGATGTCTATTCGGTATGCGGGGATTCCTCTGCCGTCACGCGGGTTCATTCCTACTCTCCCGATGCTCAAATCAATCAGTTTGTACTGCGTTCCGGACGGCTTCCCGAGAAGAAGGATGAAGTACTTGCGGATAACGGAACGACATTGATTCCGGGATATGAAGTCGGTTCGGTTGTCACACTGACCCGGCCGGATGATGACCTTTCTGACACATTGTCCGTTGACAAGGTGACCGTTGTCGGAACGATCGATACACCGCTGTATCTGAATGAGACACGGGAGGCGAGCACGCTCTCCAATCTGTATATCCGTACATTCCTTTATATTCCGGAAGAAGCGTTTGTGAATGACTATTACACCGAAATGAATGTACTCATCAAAGACGGGAAAACCTACGATGAGTTTTCCGATGAGTACCGGGAATACAGCGCCGGAATCAAAGAGGAAATCAAGGCGTTTGCGGAAGTTCAGAAAGAAAAACGCCCCGGAAAGATCCGTGACGATGCAATGAAAGAATACAACGACGGACTTGCGGAATATGAATCCGGGCTTGCGGAATATGAAACGGGGATTGCGGATGCCGAAAAACAGATCCGGGATGCGGAAGCCGAACTGGCATCCGGCTGGCAGGAAATCCGTGACGGCCAGGAGAAACTGAATGACGCACAGGCGGAACTCGACCGGGCACAGCAGGAATATACCGATCAGATCAATGAAGGTGCGCAGAAACTCGCTGACGGACGGAAAGCCCTGGAAGAAGGCAAAGAAGAGTTTGCGGCCAAAGAAAAAGAGTATACGGAGCTGAAGAACGAACTGAACGATGCGCTTGAACAGCTGAATCAGCCGCTGATTCCGGCAGATTTCACCCTGAAAGATGCCATGGAATACATTCCGGAAGACGAACGGGAGACGGTTGAACGGCTGCTTGATGAACTTGATATTGAACTTCCGGATATTACTGCCCAGGAGCTCCTTGATTATCTGAAACATTATGTGACACCGGAATCGGTCAGTGCGATGGACGGACAGATCAATTCCGCAATGAGAGAACTCAGAGAACCGGTGATCATCCGGGAAGACAGCGAGATTCCGTTTGAGCCGGAACATCCGGAAGAAGCGGAAACCACAGAGCCTGCAGAAGAAATCACGGAACCCGGAAAGCCGGCGGATTCGGAGACCGATGACCCAACGGCGGAACCGGACTCCACACCCAGTGAGACACTTCCTGCAGAAGACGAAACTGCGTCCGAAGAACAGGAGGCAGGAACAGCACCTGTGATTCCTTTGGATCCGGCAGATCCGGATACGGATACCGTCACACCGGTGATGTGGCGATGGACGATG
>CAJOLG010000182.1 GCA_905235315.1 uncultured Solobacterium sp.
GATATACCTGTGAAAAGCTCCATGCGATGGGACATCAGGTAATGCTGGTGGATAAGGACGAAGAGCGTATCAACAAGGCGCTGGAATATGTTACGAGCGCTGAGATCGGCGACAGTACGGACAGTGATTTTATGCGGTCCCTCGGCATCAGGGATTTTGACCTGTGTATTGTGGCAATCGGCGATGACTTTCTGAGCTCGCTTGAAACAACATTTCTTCTGGAAGAACTTGGAGCGCGCCGCACCGTTTCCCGTGCGACAAGCGGATCCCAGGAAAAATTCCTGCTGCACAACGGCGCTGACGCAGTGGTTTTCCCGGAGCGGCAGCTCGGCACATGGACTGCGATCCGGTACAGTTCGGACAACATTCTCAATTACATTGAACTGATGGACGGCTATGCGATTTTTGAACTCGCCGTACCGAAAAACTGGGACGGAAAGAAAATCGGCGAACTGGATATCCGCCGCCGTTACAACATCAATATTCTCGGTGTCAAAAACGGAAAGATGGATATGAATATCGGGGTGGATACCGTACTGCGGTACGGACAGACCATGCTGGTGCTCGGGAAAACAGAGGACATTCAGAAACAGTTTTGTCTGTAGAAAGGGGGAGGTATGATTCTGCTGAATCTTGCAATTATCGGATGCTTTATCGTATCGGCTGCGCTGATCTATTTTGCGGTCAGTTTTCTGCTTGAGCTGATCATTCCGTATCCGTTAAAAAAAGAACACTCCCTGAAGCCTCTGGGAATCCGGTTCAGGGAGATACGGCCGGGGAAGAAGAAACCGATGCCGCCCGGCAGGAGAATGGATCTGAAAGAGATAAACCGATAACCCGTTGAAATAATTTTCGAAAAGGATAATGGTAGTACTATGAGTCAGGCAAATGAGGGCTGTGTCATACTTGCATGTCTGTCTGCGTCTCCCAGCAGTGAACGTGTTATTCGCGCAGCGTCAAGATTGTATGAAAAACACCGGGATACCTTTCTGGCGCTGTATGTAGGAACCGTGGAATCCGATACTGCAGCGGGAAGACGCCTGCAGGCAAATATTGACCTCGCAAGGCAGGCCGGTGCACACGTGGATACGATGGAATCCGGTGAGATCGCATTGACGATTGCGGAATATGCCAAGCGCAGTAAAGTAACGGATCTGTTTATCGGCGACAGCGTCCCGTCGCATGTTTTATCCGTTCGGAGTATTTCCGATCAGCTGATCCGCTATTTGCCGGATACCAGTATCCATATCATTCCGGATGCCAAAGCATCCTATTATCCGAAGGTGTACCGCCGGGGACAGGATTCTGCGCTGGATGTCAGGGATCTTCTGCTTACGATCGCTGTGATGGCCGCGGCGACGATTCTGGCGATATTGTTTTACCACTCTCCGTTTTCCAATTCCAATATTGTGACAATCTATATTCTTGCGGTTCTGGTCGCCTCTGTGCTGACGTCCCATCAGCTTTACGGCATCATTGCGGCGGTACTGTATATTCTGCTGTTCAATTTTCTCTTTATCGAACCGCGGTTTACCTTGCTGGTGTATGACCCGCAGTATCTGATGACCTATTTTGTGACGATTATTGCGGCATTAATCACCGGGTCTCTGGCGGCGAGACTGAAGTCCATCGCCTGGGAGTCGGCGGAAAATGCATACCAGGCAAAAGTTCTTCTGGATACTTCAGAGATGCTGCAGAAGGCCAGCAGCAGTGAAGAAATGGTGCGTATTACCTGTACGCAGCTGTCCAGCCTGCTGGACCGGGATGTCATTTTCTATCGCATCGCCCCAAACGGGGATATCGGGATCGAAGCGGAAGCGTTCTCTGCCAATGACGAAGGAACACATCCGGTGCTGACGAACAGCGAGGAAGATGCGATCCGCTGGACGTATGAGAACAGCCATCATTCCGGCGCAATGACCAATCACTATCCGGAAAGTGAATATCGTTACCTCAGTATTTATACCACGCACGGCAGTTACGGTGTGCTTGCGATCCGCATGGGCGGAATGAATTTTACCGCATTTGAGAAATCCATTCTGCTTTCCATTGTCAGTGAATTTACGATGGCTCTGGATAACGAGTCAATCAACCGGGAAAAGCAGGCCGCTGAGATCAATGCGGAAACAGAACGGTTCCGCTCCGGCCTTCTGCGTTCGGTTTCGCATGATCTGCGCACACCGCTTACCGCAATGTACGGAAATGCGGTGAACCTCAGTCAGAACAGCGGGGCGATGAGTGAAGCGGAGAAACAGAAGATCTACTGCGACCTTCGGGATGATGCGCTCTGGCTCAACGGGCAGATGGAAAATATACTGTCAATGACCAAACTGGAAAACGATCCGGATCTTGAACTTTCGCCGGTCAGCGTGGACGAGGTGATCGAAGAGAGTCTGCGCCACCTGGATCCGCATAGCGAAGAACATGTAATCACGGCAGAGGAAAGCGATGACTGTCTGTTTGCGAAGATGGATGCCAGACTGATTGTTCTCGTGCTTGTCAATCTCATTAACAATGCGATCAAGTATACGCCAAAGGGGTCCCATATTGTCATTTCGCGGCAGAAGCAGGGAAATCTGGTGTCCGTCTCGGTTGCGGATGACGGCCCGGGCATCCCGGATGAAGACAAGCAGCGCATCTTTGCGCTCTACTACACGAAAGAGCACAGTCTTTCCGACAGCTGCCGAAGTATGGGGATCGGTCTGAACCTCTGTGATATGATTCTCAAAGCGCACCATCAGACCATTGAAGTGACGGACAATTATCCGCATGGTGCGGTGTTCCGTTTTACATTGCAGGAAGCGGAGGTGAATGGAAATGAATGACGTTCGGATTCTTATTGTGGAAGATGACAAATCGATCATGAACCTGATTTCGATCACACTGAAGATCAACGGGTATTCCTATCTCGCTGCGGAAGGGGGAGCGGAGGCGATTTCCCTTTGCGCCCTCCAGCATCCGGATCTGATTCTGCTGGATCTCGGGCTGCCGGATATGGATGGCACCGAGGTGATCCGCACGGTTCGCTCCTGGTCCGCCGTTCCGATTGTTGTGATCAGCGCCCGGGGCGAAGACAAGGATAAAATCGATGCGCTTGACAGCGGGGCGGATGATTACCTGACGAAACCGTTTTCCGTTGCGGAACTGCTTGCCCGGATCCGGGCGGTGCAGCGAAGACTGCAGTATTCCCGCAGTTCCTCCGAAGAACAGTCGGTTTTTGTCAACGGGGGACTGCGGATTGACTATGCGTCCTCGCTGGTGACGCTCGACGGGGAAGAGCTGCATCTGACACCGATTGAGTATAAACTGCTCACGCTTCTTGCGAAGAATGTAGGCAAGGTTCTGACCCACTCCTACATCATCGATCATATCTGGGGAAACGGGATTGAATCGGACATCGTGTCGCTCCGTGTATATATGGCAGGTCTGCGTAAAAAACTGAAGCAGAACCGGGATACTTCCCTGATACAGACCCATGTCGGCATCGGATATCAGATGATCCGGCTCTGAGAAG
>CAJOLG010000183.1 GCA_905235315.1 uncultured Solobacterium sp.
CTTTCAAATCCATACAGTGACAGCTCTGCCTCTGTGTAATGAAGATAGGTGTATACCATGATTTCATCATTAAGATGGATCTTATCGGTATGCGCATAACTCACTTTCCAGCCCATACCGTCATGATCGACAATGAGCCAGTCACTTCCGTAGCTTTGTACGGTTCCTTTGATAAATGCGATCATGCGGTCTCCTTTCAGTCTGTGAAATCCATAATATACGTTCCGACAATAACCTGGTCACCGTCTTTACAGCCGGCTTCCCGAAGCGCATTGTCGATTCCCATTTTTGCCAGTGTCTGGGCAAAGGCATAGGTATCATCCATGTTATCGAAATTCACCTGTTCCGCCAGCCGGTCTACCTTACTGCTGTTGACCTTCCAGCGGTGGTTTCCGAGATTTACAATTTCAAAATCCGGCCGTTTCGGTTCATAACGATATACAACGACTTCTTCTTTTTCTTCCGTTTCTTCTCCCTTGGCACGTTCTTCTTCGATTTTTTCCATCGCCGCATAAAGAATCTCGTCGAGACCTTTGTGTGTCAGCGTGCTGCAGGGATAGACCGGAAGATCCGGGTAGGCTTCTTTAAACCGTTTCAGATTCTCTTCCGCCGTTTCTGTATCCATCTTGTTTGCGGCAATGATCTGGGGCCGTTCTCCGAGCTCCGGATCATAACTGCGCAGTTCTTCATTGATGATACCATAATCCTCCACGGGATCCCGCTCTTCCCCGCTCATATCGATGACATGAATCAGCACCCTGCATCGTCTGATATGGCGGAGAAATTCATGACCAAGGCCCTTTCCGTCTGCTGCCCCTTCAATAAGTCCAGGCATATCTGCCAGAACAAAACTTCTCTCGTCCGGAAGCGAAACGACACCGATATTGGGATCGATGGTTGTAAACGGATATGCGGCGATCTGCGGTCTTGCGCGTGTGACGACCGAAAGAAAGGTGGATTTGCCGACCGACGGAAATCCGATCAGCCCGGCATCTGCCAGCAGCCGCAGTTCCAGCTGAAGCTCCAGTTTTTCTCCGATCTCACCGGGCTGCGCATATTCCGGCGCATCATTGCGGGCAGTAGCGAAATGACAGTTGCCGAGTCCGCCCTTACCGCCTTTGGCGATCATTACGATCTGATGCGGTTTCGTAAGATCCGCCAGAAGATCCCCGTTTTCAGCGTTCCGGACCATTGTGCCAAGCGGCACTTTAATGGTGACATCTTCACCGTCTGCGCCATGCATCTTCTTGATCTTGCCGGGTTCTCCGTTGCCGGCTTTGACAGAACGCGTAAAACGAAGCTTCGTCAATGTTGTCTCATTGGTGTCAACTTCAATGTACACATGTCCGCCGCGCCCGCCGTCACCGCCGAACGGTCCGCCGTTTGCATAATACTTTTCATGACGCCAGGCAACGCATCCTTTTCCGCCATCGCCCGCCTTCACTTTTATCTTTATAAAGTCAATCATAAAAACCCTCAAATTTTTTCAAATGAAAGCCCCTGAATTACAGGGGCATTCGTTCGTTCTTAAGCCTGCGGGTAAACAGATACCTGCTTTTTATCACGTCCGAGACGTTCGTATTTCACGATGCCGGATGCGGTAGCGAACAGGGTATCATCACCGCCGCGGCTGACATTCTTGCCCGGATAGATCCGTGTGCCGCGCTGACGGTAAATAATGGCACCTGCATTGCAGAACTGACCATCCGCAACTTTTGCGCCGAGACGACGGCCTGCGGAGTCACGTCCGTTCTTTGTGGAAGAAACACCCTTCTTGGATGCGAATAACTGATCATTAAGAATGAATTTCATGGTCTTATACCTCCATCTCTGTTATTTTCAAATACTCTGAATGAACCTGCTCAATTGTCTTCAATTGAGATACTCCGGTCTTCAGGATAACCTGAAGATCATGTGCTTCACTGCCGTCTGTATCGATGATGACCGAACCCGGTTCCACATGCATCGGAATATCGAATCCGGCTTCATCAATTGCATTGCATAACCCGGTACAGACTGCGCTTACCTCCGCACATACAAGATCTCTCCCGTATTCTGCGGACATCGCATGTCCGTTAACCGATATGCTCTGTATACGGCCATTGTGAACCGCAACATCGGCAAGAATCACAGAATTAAGCCTCGATAGCGTTGACAATCAGCTTTGTATACGGCTGACGATGACCCTGACGACGGCGAGTGCTGCCCTTCTTCGGCTTGTACTTGAAGATATGGATCTTGCGCTCCTTGCCCTGTTTTTCAACTGTGCAGGTAACCTTGGCTCCTTCAACATAAGGAGTTCCGATCTTCGTTGCCGCATCGCTGACAAGAACAACCTTGTCAAACACTACAGTGTCACCCGGCTCAACATTGAGCTTTTCAACATAGATGGCCTGGTCCTTTTCGACCTTGACCTGCTTTCCGCCTGTTTCGATAACTGCGTACATCAATTACACCTCCTGACTGCATATCTTAAGACGCGCCATAAAGGGGGTTTTTACACACTTAAACCCTTTTCTGAGCGGTTACAGACCTCACTCAAGAGGACTGAAACATGAAAATAGTATCATCCGGGAAGTTATGAGTCAATCAAAATTTCCTTTTATTCTGCGGTTTTGTACGTATAGAGATCTGTCCGGATTCGTTCGTTGTGAAGCGAATCAAGATACACGGGCTTCAGGAGTTTCAGATCATCCTTCACGCCGTACGTAAATTCAAACAGAAGCCGTTTCAGACAGCCTCCCTGCCGGTCATAAACCGGGCAGAATCTCGTCAGTGAAAACGCATTTTCACCCGCAGCGGTAAACACATCATCCGCATCCTCCGACGGGAATACCAGCATCAGCCGTCCGCCTTGTTCGAGAAGACGTGCACTGTGCAGAAACAGTTCAAAGACAGACAGATAATCCTTGTGTCTTGCGGCATACAGATATGGGTTCCGGTTCTTCAGTTCCTCCGGAAGAGAGTCAAAGTACGGTGGATTGCAGATGATTACCGTAAACGGATCATGCCGGAACGCCTGCAGCGGCGATGCCGCAATCTCCGCCTTGATTCCGCAGCGCTCCAGATTCTCCTTTGCGGTATCTGTAATTTCGGGAAAGAGATCGATCCCGCACAGCAGTTCAGGATCCTGTACTGCCGCATAACAAAGAAGCGCGCCGTTATTTGTCCCGACATCAAGTACTCTGTCATCCTCATTCAGAGAAAGAAACCGGCCGAGCAGTTCCGTATCGGAGCTGAAATGATACGCATCCTGCAGCTGATTGATTTCATAGGGTGTTCCATATAAATAATCCATAATCCTTCTCAGCTTTCCATTTCATCTTTCGGACTGTTCAGTTCAAACCAGAACAGCGAGCCCTTTCCGACTTCCGATATTACACCGTATTCCGCGTGATGACTGTCAAGAATCGCTTTGACAATCGAAAGCCCAAGACCGGTCGAAGACATGGATCTTGAAAAGGAACGGCTTGATTTCTGATAACGGTCCCAGATCAGAGGAATCTGGTCTT
>CAJOLG010000184.1 GCA_905235315.1 uncultured Solobacterium sp.
GGGCATGCCTCTGCCCCGAAAGCCGACTCCCCGATCGCACGGCTTGCGGCATTTGTCAACGAGATGGAAACGCATGACCCGTTCCGGCGGAAGATCCTGCCGGAAGTGCAGTCGATGTTTGAGGCCCTGGCACCGTATGCCGGCTTTCCGCTGAAACTGGTATTCGGAAACATGTGGCTGTTCAAACCGGTGCTCCTGAGAGTCATGCCGGCGATCTCGGCCCAGGGCGGTGCGATGCTGAAGACAACGATTGCCTTCACCATGCAGAAGGGATCGGATGCGTACAATGTGATGCCGCAGGAAGCGACCCTCGGCGCAAACATGCGCTTTATCCCGCATCAGGGAATGGAGGAAAGCCTAGCGATCGTCCGTCAGAAAGCACAGAAACACGATCTTTCGGTGGAAGTCTTCCATGCCTCGGATTATTCAAAGGCGACGGATATCCACGGCGATGCGTTCCGCTATGTTGTGCAGACGATTGAAGAGACCTTCCCTGCCCTTCCGGTCAGCCCCTATGTCATGACCGGCGCAACGGATGCGCGCTTCTACCAGGATATCTGTGACAACATCGTTCGCTTCGCGCCGGTAATCTACGGACCCGAACAGATGGCCGGCATGCACGGTCTCAATGAAACGCTCGAATACAACTGTCTCCCCGGCTGTGTGGATTTCTACAAGAATCTGATCACCCACGCCGAATAACCGGAAGGAACCTGCTTCCCCATTGAACCAGCGAGCCAAACGGCAACGGAAAACCTCCGATGCCGTTTTTGTCTCTTTGAATCGATGCCGGACACGAAAAAGGCCGCCGGATCCGGCAGCCCGCAAAACTCTGATTGTTAAAGCTGTTCCAGAATATACGTTTTTACCTGTTCCAGCCTGCTGTCGTTCCAGGCACCGGTTTCCGCCTGCCTGGCGAGCTCCCATATGATCGTAAAATCGAGGGCCTCCCCGGGAACCCGATAGCGGCGGTTCGGATCGGTAAAATGCGCTTCCCATTCCTCCGGCGTCATAGATTCAAACACGGCGGGGTTGAGATAAATCTGCTGGCGCTTTGTGGCCGCAAGAAACATCTTTGCGGCAAGCGGCTCCAGTTTTTCATATTCCTGGGGCGGCACATCCGTAAAGATCTTCGGAAGATCCCCTTTTACGATATGTTCCGGTCCCCGCAGGATGCGGATTCCTTCCGCCTCCCAGAAGAAGCGGTCCGGTGTGAAGTTCAGTTTTACAAGAACTCCCTCATCGGTATGAAACTGGGCCCGCTGATAATCCGTGTCAAAAATGAAATTGCCGAGGGAATAAAAGATAACTTTATCCCCGACGGTCTCATAGTTCATCGGCACATGGGGATGATGCCCGACGATCACATCTGCACCCATGTCCAGAAAGCGCAGATAGCGGTCCCGCACATACGGGCTCGGCAGTGCGGTGAACTCTTCACCGCCGTGAACGATCAGAACACACCAGCGGCAGGTCTGTTTGATCTTCCGGATGTTTTCTTCGATCAGCTCCATTTCATTCCAGAGCAGCGTGCCTGCTTTGGCTTCCCCGGCAGGTTTACAGCCGGTGCGGAATCCGACCGAAAACATTCCGATTCCGCCCGCTTCCGGGAAATACAGAATCTTCTTTGCCTGATCCAGATTCATGCCGGCCCCGACGGTTTTTGCGCCGAAGCGTTCTGCCTCTTCCAGCGTTTTCTGAACGCCTTCATCGCCGGCATCGAGGATATGATTGTTGCACAGGTTCCAGATATCCGCATGCATCGTGCGGAGCACGTTTGCGGCAGCCGGATCCATCGCATGAACCAGCTGTTTTACCCCTTCCTGATCCTGCGGCGTTTCCCGTGCGACAAGCGCCCCTTCCACATTGGCAATCACATGGTCTCCGCTGTGCAGAAAAGCCAGAACCTCATCGGAAATCAGTTCTTCGTCTTCCCACTTTCCGTCCATGTATTTATCGAATCCGATATCACCCGTAAATACCAGCGATACTGTATCTGCCATGTCATTCCTCCGTGTGTACAGACTTTGAGACAATTATCATCGTGTCCGGCAGCACCTGTCAAATCCCTGCCCTGTTCATAACGGGCCGTAACGCAGAAAAGGCTCCGCTGTGCGAAGCCTTCCGTGCGAACGATTCCGGTTTCAGGCGAGGTCGATCTCTTCCGTATTCCCGGCCATATCAATGATCCGGGCTTCTGCGTCTTCGAGCGTGAAGATCATCATCCGGTTCCCGGTCTCGGGATTGTATACCTTGCGGAGATGCGGGAGCTCTTCCAGCACCTGTTCCGTGATTTCAGGGCTGTCCACAAAGACCGCTTTTCCCGTATACCGGAGCCATTTCCGTTCTGTGGGCAAAAACGAAACGATTTCCACCAGCGGATTCTCTGCCATCTGGCGATACACCGCCTTGAAATCTCCTACCGTGAAGTATTCTTTCCCGTCATGCTCGATGTGAGCGCCGAGCGGCCGGACCTTGGCCTGTTTGCCGTCTTCTGTGGCAAGGAAAAATACGCCTGCCTGATCCAGAAATTCATGAATTCTGCTCATTGGATTTCTCCTCCTGTCTTCTCAGTCTATATGCAGTAAGTTCTCTGCGTTGCCGTGTGCGATTTTTTCTCTGTCTTCCCCGGAGAGATCAAAGGTTTCCAGGAAGCTGCGGATGTTGTCTTTTCTGCGGTACGGATAATCTTCGCCCCACATGATATGATCCGGGCCGAAGGTTTCCAGGCAGTACCGGAGCTGTTCCGGATAAAGCATGCCGGACGGATTCACATAGATATTCTCTTTGAAGTATTCGCTGAACTTCTTCTTCATCCCGCTGACTTCCTGCGGGATCTCATCCGAGCGGTACATGTAGAAGGATACCAGTTCACCCCAGTGGCCGATCATGATCTTCAGGTTCGGAAGCCGTTCAAACACGCCTCCCGCCATCATGCGGAGCACCTGGACGCCGACATCATAATGCCAGCCTACGCCATAGCCGGCCAGCAGAAAGGTCATCTGAGGCGACCAGTTTCCCTTGTAATACCGCTCCGTGATGGCCGGGCTTATTATGCCCGGATGCAGATATATCGGCACATCCAGCTCTGCGGCTTTTTCGAAAATCGGAAAATAATGCGGATCCTCGTACGGAAGATCATGATAATGTCCGGAGATCATGGCTCCGACAAACCCAAGCTCCTTGACGCATCGCTCGAGTTCTGCGGCAGCTGCTTCTCCGTCTCCGAGCGGAAGATGTGCGAAGAGATAGAAGCGGCCCGGATACGCGGATGCCTTTTCTGCCATTTCGTTGTTTACGTCCCGGCACAGATCCACGGAAAACTCCGGCTCCATGGCGGCAGGAATTCCGCCGGTATAGCTGATGATCTGTGCATCAATGCCGTGTTCATCCATGTACGCGATCCGCTTTGCGCCAAGATCCGTCACGCCGGGCGCTG
>CAJOLG010000185.1 GCA_905235315.1 uncultured Solobacterium sp.
ATTGAAGTAACATCCATGCGCCCGGTTGGATTCAAAATTGATTTATGGTAAAATCACGTCACATATGTTTTCCAGAACAGTGAAACAAAAACTGACATATATGCTTGCGGTTTCGCTCGGCATTGCCATGGTTTCCATCCGTCCGTCTGTGCTTCTTGCGGAAGGGGAAGACGGCAGCTGGGGCGAATCCACGGTGAGTTACGCGGCAGTCAATCCGTATTACGGCGGCTGGAGTAACTGCACATGGAGCGCATGGCAGCTGTGTTATGACTATACCGGTATCGCACTGCCCCGGCTCGGCAATGCGGGAGCCTGGTACGGAACGGCGCCGGCCTACGGATATTCGGTAGGCACATCTCCGGCAGCGATGTCGGTCGGCGTCTGGTCGAACCATGTTGTTTTTGTGACGGAAGTCAGCGAAGACGGCTCGATGGTCTATATCAAGGAAGGCGGCTACTGCGGCGGGTATCATGAAGGATGGATTCCTTCGCAGAGTGCCCGGAACGGGCAGGCGTTCTATGGCTATATCTATGTCGGCTCCGGCGGCCAGGTGATCGAACCGACCCAGGTGATCACCACAACCACCACATACAACGATGAGACCGGGGAGAAAGTGGAAACCCAGACGGTGACAACGACCGGCGGATCAAAGATCGAATTCCCCGAAGTCAACGAGGATGTAGTGCGTGTCGATGATGCATCGAAAGATGAAACCGTGAAGCGGGAAGAACTTGATGCCAAGAAAGAACTTCAGAAGGAAGACAAGGAACAGCGGGAAGCCGCAACCGCGATCACGACAAAACTCTTATGTGAATAAGCAGGATGCCCGCAGGGAATGCGGGCATCTTTTCACATTGTTTTTTTCGGATTTTCGGTACGTGTGCTTCGGAACGGAAAATTTCCTTTATAATCTAAAGTATAAGTTGAATCAGTATTTCACCAGTATTAACTCAGGAGGTAATAGGGAATTATGACGAACAATAAACCTTCCGGCAGACCGACCGGCAGACCCCAGTCCAAGCCGACTGCTTCGGGCTCCGTGCATAAGCGGGGAGAAGGACTCGGCTCCGGCAAAGTCGGCAACGTCGATTACAATGAGCGCAAAGCCGGGCAGCAGAACAAAGCACCGGGAAACACGGGTGACCGCGGCTCTTACGGTTCTTCACCGCTCGGCGGTATCGGAGGACTCGGCGGAAACCATTACTCCGGCAGTTCTCACCAGCAGAACAGCGGAATGTCTCCGCTTGGCGGAATCGGCGGTCTCGGTACGGGAAGCGGACCATCCGGCGGATTTCAGCAGGGAGGCGGCACACCGCGCCGCTCGTTCAGCCTGTTCCGGATCATTCTGATCATCGCGATCATTCTGTTCATAATGAACTTCCTGGGGATGTGCGGCACGTCTTCGTCCGGCTCATCCGGACAGAACAGCGGACTTGCGGTCAGCACGCCGGCAGCCCAGAACTCCGGTTCGGGCAGTGCTTCGCAGAGTTCTGCGAGCGTCGGACACTGGAACGCTCCTTCCACCACCTATGAAGATACCAATGCCAGCAATGTCAGCACCGAAGTTTCCGGCAGCGCGCGGGAGAAGTATACGAAGCTCCTCGGCAACGGAAATGACCAGGTAACGGTTCTGGTTTACATGTGCGGCACCGATCTTGAGACCAACTATGGTATGGCAACCTCCGATCTCAATGAGATGCTGTATGCGGCACATTCCGACAAGGTGAACATTGTCGTTGAGACCGGCGGAACCAAACGATGGAAGAACTCGGTCATGGCAAACAACACCAACCAGAGATGGCTCGTTTCGGACCGCAGTGTTGCGGCGCTCGACAAAAACGTCGGAAAGAAGGCAATGACCGATCCTGCAACGCTGACCGACTTCATCCGATGGGGTGCGGCGAACTACCCGGCAAACCGGTACTTCCTGATTCTCTGGGATCACGGCGGCGGATCGCTCTCCGGCTATGCGTATGATGAGCTGTATCCCAACGGCACCATGACGGTCGATGAGATCGCCCAGGCGCTCCGGGACGGCGGCATCAAATTTGACGCTGTCGGCTTTGACGCCTGCCTGATGGCAAATATGGAAACCGCGATTGCGGTAGAGCCGTATGCGGACTATCTGATCGCCAGTGAAGAGACGGAGCCCGGCACCGGCTGGTATTACACCAACTGGGTGACGGCACTGTCCCAGAATTCCTCTCTGCCGACGACAACGCTCGGCAAGCAGATCATTGATGATTTCATCACCGCTTCCTATCAGAATTCTTCCCGCGACAAAACTTCGCTTTCGCTTGTTGACCTCGCGGAGTTCAGCGGAACGGTTCCGGCGATCTTCAATGAATTCGCGAAAGAGATGAACAGTGATATCAAGGGCGATAACTATCGTAATGTGGCGAACGCAAGATCCAATACCAAGGAATTTGCGACCTCCACAAAGATCGACCAGATCGATCTGGTTCACTTCTGCAAGAACCTCGGCACCGCATCCGCTTCCAAACTGGCGGCTTCGATTCAGTCCTGCGTGAAGTACAACCGCTGCAACAATATGAACAACGCGTACGGCATGTCGATCTACTTCCCGTACTACAGCCCGCGCAATGTCAACGGTGCGGTTCAGGTATATCAGAACCTCGGGATGGACAGCGACTACACCGATGCGGTGCGTTCGTTCGCAACCCTGAGTGCTTCCGGCCAGATCGTCGGCGGCCAGAGTTCCAACCCGCTGTTTGATATTCTCGGCGGCGGCTCATCCTACAGCTCGGACAGCTATTCCTATGATCCGACGGATATTTTCGACCTGCTGTTCGGCGGCGGTTCCTCTTCCGACAGTTATTACGGCAGCTCCTATGGGAGCGGCTCCTACGGAAGCGGATATTACGACGGCGGATCTTCCCTGGATGACATGCTGGGAGGAAGCCAGGCGGTTGACAGCAGCAACCTGGATCTCTTCTCACTGCTGATTGGGAGAAACCACCTCGATCCCGGCAATCTGATTCTGTCGGAAAACAGCAAGGGCGAAACCGTACTGACGCTGTCCCAGAAAGACTGGGATATGGTTCAGGATATCGCACTGAATGTCTGGATCGATGACGGAGAAGGATATATCGACCTTGGTGTGGATGATACCTACCGCTTCGATGACGAAGACGGACTTCTGATTGAGTTCAGCGGCGCATGGGTCGGCATTAACAATCAGGTTGTCTCCTACTACAAGACCGGTCATGAATATATCTCCGATAAGGACTGGAGATACAACGGATATGTGCCGGTGCTGTACAACGGCGAGCGCGCCAATATCCTGATCGAGTTCAATCCGGAACATCAGGACGGTGAAATCCTCGGCGTGCAGCTGCTCGTGAAAGACGGAGACAGCGTGAT
>CAJOLG010000186.1 GCA_905235315.1 uncultured Solobacterium sp.
GAGAGTTCAATCACATAATCCGTGCCGTTCTTCGTATAATTGCGGCTCTTTACCCGATACGCCTTTGTGACAGAAGCGATCGTATCCAGGATCTCCTTTTCCTGATCCCGAGATGCACTGCGGATCACCGCAATATAAGGCTTCTTCCCGATCTGCACATTGGTCAGCACCATCAGTAACACGGTTACTGCGGCCGAGGTCAGAATCGCCACGACATACAGCTGTGTACCGCAGGTGATGCCGATATGAACCGACCAGAGCAGATAAAGCATATCCACCGGGTCTTTGACTGCGGTGCGGAACCGCAGGATCGCAAGTGCCCCGATCGTGCCGAGGGTAATGACAATATTGGCCTGCAGACACAGGATGATCGTTGCGATCAGGCTCGGCATGACCGCAATACAGATATTAAACATTCGGTTGTAGAACGCCCGATGCGATACGTTTCGGTATACGAAATACTCATACAACGACAGGACTGCCGTCATGATCAATACCGTCACAACCGTGACGACCGCAATGCCGGATTCCGTGAATGCCCGGCGGAATGTATCCAGAATAATACCGATATAACCCATGATCAAAGTCCTCCCATTGTCTGCAGAATATTTCTGGCGTAATAGTATTTTGAGAATGCGGTCTGTACCATCGGGGAAACCGTCACTGCGTTTTTGATATGTCCCGGAAGGATTTCATCAAACTTCACTTCCAGCACATGTTCCCCTTTTTTCTGAAGCGGAATCCGCAGGTAATCCTGCTCCGTAAAGCGTTCCGTCTCGGACGAGGCGGAGATATTCAGATCCAGCGTTACCCGCACATCTGTAATCGGCTCCGCAAATGCGATCCGTTCATAATCTACGATCACGTTCGGCGCAAACCCCTTTGTCATCACATCAACACAGAACTGCCGGATCACCGGATCTTCGGTGCTCCAGAAAAGATCCTGGGCACGTCCGTCCATGATCATACGGAACTGCGGATCATTCAGTACCGCAGTTTTCTTGCGGCACATCCCGAACACCTTTTCTTTGCGTTCCAGTTTTAAAACCCCTTCATACTGATTGTAAAACCGGATGCGGTACTTAAACCGAACGGCGGTTCCTCCGTCATTCTCTCTGGCACAGGAATTATAAAAATCATCAAAATAAAGGCTGTGCACGGCATAGCCTCCATCTTCATCGCCGTACCGGTCTTTCTCAAGAAGCGCTTCCGCCCGATGCCGTATCACTTCCAGATCGGTCATCGGCATCCGGTATTTCCATTCATGACGAAATTCCTGCATGCGAACATTATACAATTATCTGTTCTATCTCCGACAGTTTTTTGTCGACCGGCAAACCGGAACTGTGACCCTGCGATAATGCGATGATGATCACAGGCTTCGTTTAAAATCCTGTTGGTTTTCTAACAAGTTGCGTTTCCTACTGTTCAAATACACAGATCTCATGGACGCTTAACGGAAAAGACATAACAATGTCACTCTCCGATAGCTGTGTATACAGATCGCTCCAGTAATACACAAAACGGATGCCCTTCGCCGAAGGATCGTTGTTTTCCTGAATATCCGTTTCCGGCATCAGATAATGCAGAAGCCGGTATACATCGGTTTCCGCAAGCACCGGCTGATTCTCCTGCGCATACGCCAGCATCTCGTTTGTGGCCGTTCTGTCCATCGCTTCATTCCGGTAAATGAACACGCAGGCAATGAGATCAATGCACGCAAGGATCGGAAGATACCAGTGCTTTTTCAGTTTTGTGGTGCCGATTGCGATACCTGCCCAGAACGCACCCCAGCCCGGCAGTAAGTACCGGCCGGTAATGAATTTATGAAACACCAGTGAGGATACGATACACAGGGCACCAATCCAGACCGGACTCAGAAGAAATGCCCAGAAGAACTCCGGTTTCCGGGAAGCGTACAGAATCTGCCCCAGCAGGATTACCGTAAACAGAATCAGCACCAGGGAAAGCATATCGTTATGGCAGCTGAACGGAAAAGCAAAGAACTGAAGGATCCGCCTTGCGTTCAGCCCAGTGTCGTAGTCTGTGATATTGGTGTAATGGGTCAATACGGTAATCACCCAGGGAAGATACAGAATCACTGCAGTCAGGGCACATCCCAACCACTTCCCTGCCCGTTTTGTTTTCACACTCCAAACCAGCAGGATCAGCCACAGAAAGACCAGGGCAAATGCCGCAAAATAATTGGTATAGATACCGATCACGGTCCAGACCGTCAATCGGACCCAGTTCTTCGTACCCGGTTCCTGGACCAGTTCATTGGCATAAAGATACGCAAGCGCCACGGCACAGAGGGCCATGGAATACATCCGGATCTCAACAGAGTATCCGACAACGGTATTGCCGGAAAGCAGTAAGACAAAGACCAGGGCCGTGCGCTGGCCGTATCGTTTCGCAAGAATCCCGGAGCCAAGTGCCATCAGAAGCACGACCCAGAATACGGAAAACAGTTTGGACACCACAACCGCACCCTGATGGTCAACCGGAAACAGACTGACAACGGCTTTTAAAAGGAAGTAATGGAGCGGCGGGTGTACCAGATCCGCCACAACCGCACTCCAGAGTTCACTCCAGGTTCCGCCGATAACGGTAAGGGTGAACACTTCATCATCCCAGATGCTGAAGTTGTTGTACGCAAGCGCGCACATGAAAACTGCCATGACAAGGATCAGGGCAATACGCAGTCCATATGCTGTTTTGTCATTGTGCAGTTTCATTTCACTCATGATTCCAGCAGTTCCTCTACCCGCTTCTGCAGTTCGTTTACAGCAGTTTCATTGTCATAACAGTAATCGATAATCGAGGTCTTCCCTTCCAGAATGATCTGTTGGAGGCCGCGCAGGATATCATGACGTTCATACCTGCAGACAACGGAATCCGTCTGCTTCATTAGCCGATAAGTCGGGCTTGTGATCGTGGTGACCGCAAGCACATTCTTTTTCAGAAGGGAATACTCAAGGACCTTGCTGGGAAGATACGGCTGAATCTCATCTTCCGGCATGATCGTATCAAACAGCAGGACAGCATCGGCCTCCCCCATCTTTTCAAATCCCTTTTCGTAGGTGAACTTGTCATGGATCACAAAATACGGTTCCAGGTTCAGCTTTTTAATTAACTGTTTATCCGTCCGGCGGAATTCACCGAACTGCTCAATGCGCAGCTTCACATCCGGATGACTCGACACAAAGATCTTGAGGGCATACAGGAATTCTTCAATAATACGTAAGCCGTAAATGCGCCCGAAATGCGCCATCGTAAAGATATCCCGGTCTTCTTCCGGTTTCGGATGAACCGTGGTATCCGTCCATTCGGGGATATACGACAGCGGTATTTCCGAAGCTCCGCTTCCGGAATGTTATGGAAGTACTTCACGTACTGCTCGATCATGAAATCCCGCTGTTCCTCGCAGATGAATAACAGAAGATCTGCCTGTTCAAAGGCGTTGGCTTCATCCTGATCCACGACATAGTAGTGGCAATAAATATAGAAACACTCCCGCTGTACCGGATAATACGAGCGGATCGTCGCCTTGTCATATTTATACGGGCTGTGATTGATCGGATCGGAAAAACTGGCGATCCATTTGAGATTGGGATTCTGCCGTTTCAGTTCCACCCCTACCCGTGTTGTGTAACACGGGAAGGAAGAGGTATACAGCACCTCCTGCCCGTCATACATCGAGATTGCCTGATTTATATATTTATTGACTGTGCGCAATGCTTTGAACAAATTGACATTTTTAATGGAAAACAGCGCATCCCGGTTGGTATACGTCTTTGTGATATGAAACTTCCGGTAATTGGGATCTTCCTGCAGCTTCTGTACGAACGAAGGGTCTTCCTTCTCTCCATCCAGCGCACAGACATCATATTCCAGCGGTAAAAGCCGCAGCTGCTTGTAGACCAGCTGGGTCGTCACATCGTTATACGGAAGAAAGGTTCCCGTTACTGCAAGGCATCGTTTTGTCATAATCCAAGTTATATCACAGTTCTCATCAAGGGAAAGAGCCGAAGCCTCCTTACTCTGTATCGTACAATCCGTTGATGCGCTCCGGTTCAAATACCGTTATGTATGGATACTGTTCCAGCGATATCTGAAATTTCTCAGTCGCGTTGATGAAACGGATCTTCGCATTCAGATCGGAGTACAGCAGATATCCGTTGAGCAGAACCAGTGCGCAGAAACTCAGCATTTTCTTCTTCCGATCCGGGATCGCCGCGATCAGCTCCGGTACCAGCACCACCATAATCACCTGAAACATATCGCTGCACCGCGACATCAGGGAATACCCTGCCATCGAAAAATACAGTGCAATACTGAACAGGAAGGTCATCATCTCAACGGAATGAAATTCCTCCAGTTTCGTTTTGTCCGCAAAGTAATACAGTGCCAGAATTCCGATCAGGAAGACCCCTTCCATGCCAAGACCCATGATAC
>CAJOLG010000187.1 GCA_905235315.1 uncultured Solobacterium sp.
TACGGATATAGAAGAGAAGACGGAGTCTTTGTTATTCCGTTAGGATGTCTAAAGGATTAAAAAGAAATCAAAGTAGGAATGTGGCCAGCATATTAAAAAGTCCTTGACATTTCGTTACAGGACAGACCGGGAAGGGCATTCTCATTCCGGATGTATCGCTGAATCGTTCCGCGTTACTGCCAGGAATCGGTCCAGCCCATCTTGCGGGAGAGGGAATCTGCCGTATTCAACAGGAGGGGGAGAAACACCTCCTTTTTATTGCGGAGCACTTCGGTCGGGCAGGCAATACTGAGCGCTGCGATACAGCGCCCGGTTTCATCCCGTACCGGAGCCGCAATATCGGCGTGGCCGATATAGTTTTCATCATACTGTTCTGCGTAGGATGCGGTTTTCAGCGCTTCGAGCTCCCGGATTAATTCCGCTTCATCCGCAATGGTTTCCGGGGTGTGGGGGTAGACCACAATACCGGAAAGAATACTGGTGCGCATCGCTTCCTCGAGATTTGCGAGCAGGAGTTTGCCTGCCGCGTTGGTATACGCATCGATCTCATAGGCTGTACGGGTACGGATACTGTCGGGAGACAGCCCTTCTTCCTTGCAGGTGAAGATGACCTTCCCGTTGATGTTCAGTACCCCAAGCAGTACGGTTTCTCCGGTCAGATCCCGCAGCCGGCGCAGAAAGGGTGCCGCAACATCCACGACATTCTGCCGGGACTGGGCCTGGCCGCCGTTGGCGGCGAGCTTACTGCTGAGGGAGTACCGCGCATCTTCTGTTTTTACGACATATCCCCGGTGCTGCATGGTATACAGCATCTTATAAACGCTGGCCTTGTCATAGCCGGTGATCCGGCTGATCTCCGTGACACCGAGATTACTGCGTACACTGAGGAGATCCATGATCTTGAGGGCATGATTCAGGGAGGAAAGAATATTCCTGTCTTTTTTCTGTTCCGGTGCCGTCATATGAGTTTCCTTTCCGAGAGAGTTCTATTTTTGTTTATTATAGAACAACAGGTTGTGATTGAGAAGCAGGAATCCAAAAATAATGAAAACTACATGGCAGAAAGATGCTTTACGGACAGCAGTGCAATGTGGTATAGTGCAATTAACAGTTGATGTATAACAAAAGTGTTTGTTATATAACAACATATAATTCATTTCAAGGAGGA
The DNA here is from genome assembly GCA_905235315.1 of uncultured Solobacterium sp. Classification (GTDB taxonomy): domain Bacteria; phylum Bacillota_I; class Bacilli_A; order Erysipelotrichales; family Erysipelotrichaceae; genus Bulleidia. The sequence goes on from CAJOLG010000187.1 coordinate 1,169, forward strand.
ATTGTTTGTGAAGAAGGAAATGAACTATACCATAGAGTTCTACCGGTTCATGCTGGCGATCAACTTCTGCCTGGTACATGCTCTTATGGTATTCCCGATGTTTGTCTTCGGGAGCAACGTACCATTCTTCTACGCGGGGCTTGATGTCATCGTACCGTTTATGGCCTTTGCCGGCTATTTCATGATGCGCGGCTTCGTAAAACAGGAAAAACAGGCGAAACTGATGAACAAGTCTGCCGGAAGACAGGCCTGGGAGTATCTGAAATCCCGTCTCATCAGTATGGGCCCGACGTATCTTGTCGCAAGTATCGCAGGCTGGCTGATGATCAATATCTGGAACGGCAACCGTCTCATCGACTGGCCGATCCATCTTCTGAACTCTGTCTGGGAACTCTTCGGCTTACAGATTACGGGTGCCGGCTTCGGCAACCCTTCTGTCGGTACCGCATGGTATCCCGCACCGGGCGCATGGCCCCCTGTACAGATGCTGGGATCTCCGCTCTGGTTCATCTCCGGTGTCTTTGTGGCGGGCTTCATGGTTTATTACCTGCTCGCTGCCAACAAGGATCGCTTCCTTGGCTTTATCGCACCGGTTGTAACCCTGATTTTCTACGGCTCCCACTACATGGCACAGGAACAGCCGATGTGGTATCAGATTACCAGTCTCGGCGGACTGAAGATCGCGCAGGGCTGGCCGGAAATGTTTGTCGGTCTTTCCCTCGGATGCCTGCTGTATGTCGCGGTTGACCGTCTCAAGGACAAGCAGTGGTCCAAAGGCATGATCGGCTTCCTGACCGTTGTGCAGATCATTATGACCATTGTGGTCTGGGTCCGCAGCTGGGTTCCGATTTTCATCCCGTTCGGCATGTATTTCAACCTCGGCTGGGCAAGCGTTCATCTTCTGACCCTGATCTTTACCTTCCTGGTACTGCTCAATGTGGACAAGTGCACCCGCTGTAAGGTGTTCTCCAGCAAGATCTGGGCAACCCCGGGCCGGATGGCAATGTATTTCTACATGCTGCACTGGCCGATGCTCTACATTGTCGCAATGTGCCTCGGCATGCGCGGTATGGATCTTTCCTACATCACCATGGACAACATGATGGAAACCATGATGGGTGTTCTTCCGAAGTTCATTATGCTGTTTGTCTTCACCACCATCGCAAGTGCCATCGTGGCATACTTCTTCATGAAGTTTGACAAGAAAAAGATTCAGCCGTGGCTGAAGAGCCGTCCCTGGTATACCAGAGAGCAGGCGGCCATTGAAGACGCAGAAGCGGAAGCGGAGCGCGCCAGGGCGAAAGAACTTCTTGCACAGGCGGCGGACCAGTAACCCCTGTCTGCCGCAATACGATCCTTCCGGCCGGAGACGGCCGGAAGGTATCGTTCTGCGATACGAAGAAACGGAGAAATGGTCTATGACAAAATTTATTACGGTGGAAGAAGCTGTCCGGCTCATCCCGGACGGAGCGACGGTAGGCGTGGGCGGATTCTGCGGCTTCGGCGCACCGGATTCCCTGCTCATTGAGATGGGGAAACAGTTTTCGGAAACAGGAAGCCCGCGGGATCTTTCCATTGTTACTTCGGCGAGTGCCGGCGATGGGAAAGAGGATGGCTGGGGATTATCCGCGCTGCGCGGGGATGGACAGATTTCTGCGCTGTATTCATCGGTTTGCAAACTGCCTCCGGCAATCAACCGGGCTGTAAATGAAAACAAAATCGCGGGATATTTTCTCCCGCTCAGCCTGTTCGGGCATATGTACCGGGCAGCGGCAGGGGGAGAGCCCGGCGTGCTTACCCACGTAGGCCTGGATACGTTCTGCGATCCCCGCCTCGAAGGATGCCTGATGAACGACAGGGCGAGAGAATCCGGGGTTGAGATCGTCCGGCTGATGCCGATTGACGGAAAAGAATATCTGTTCTATCCCGTGATTCCCATTCAGGTGGCCCTGATCCGGGGGACCTATGCGGATGAAGACGGAAATATCTCTGCGGAAAAGGAAGCGGTCCGGAGTGAAGCGCTGGAATTGGCCAATGCGGTGCACAATCACGGCGGAATCGTGATCGTGCAGGTCGAGCAGATCGTGAAAAAAGGAACGCTGGATCCCCGCAATGTGCTGATTCACAAGCGTTCGGTGGACTATGTG
>CAJOLG010000188.1 GCA_905235315.1 uncultured Solobacterium sp.
ATACTGCCTGAGAGACTACATGTCCTGTCTCAGGAAGGCTGATGGCACAGCCATATCTTGCACTGCGACCTACCAGAAATGGACTGGTCAGCCAATAAAATTGGCAGGTAGCAAGAATCCCCTGCCTTTAGGCATGGGGAGTGTCAAGCAATGGTATTGAATCTGTTCCTTAATATGCCGCATGATGCCCCGGATCGAAAAAACACATCCTGTTCCGGATGTGCTTTGACAAACCCCATAAAATACATCGATAATTTTCCTGTGAACAGTACATGGAATAAACCAAAATACAGGCGGGAGACAGAGGGATGAAACTGATCTTCCGGTATATGAAGAAATACGGAGGCGCCGTGATTCTGGTGCTCTTCATCAAGCTGATCGCCACAATGTCAGAGCTGCTCTTACCGTATATTCTTGAATATATCATTGATGACATCGTTCCCCGGAATGATCTGAAGCGGGTGATTTTCTGGGGCGTGATGATGTTTGCGGTAGCCTTCCTCTGCCGCACCTTTAACGTGATTGCCAATACCAGGGCAATTCACAATGCGCATCAGATCAGTTATGAAGTGCGCCAGAGTCTCTTTGAAAAGACCATGAATCTGACCGGGGAACAGTTTGATGCGTTTTCCCTTCCTTCCCTGATTTCAAGAATGACCAGTGACAGCTATAATGTGCAGTCTGCCGTGCAGCAGTTTCAGACCCTGTGCGTAAGAGCTCCGATTCTTCTGATCGGAGGTATCGGGGTAGCCATGTTAATGGACCGGCAGCTTGCGATGATCATGGTCGGCATCATGCCGCTGCTGGTTCTGATCATTCTTTTTATCTCTTCCCGCGGGATTCCGATGTATGCCAATGTGCAGGCAAAGCTGGACACGGTTGTGCGCATCATGCGGGAGAATATTACCGGTATCCGGGTAGTCAAAGCCCTCAGTAAGGAAGACTATGAGATCCGCCGCTTCAAAAAGGCCAATGAAGAGATGAAGCAGATGGATGTCAAAGCCGCAACGATCATGGCAATTCCGTCTCCGCTGATGCAGATGTGCCTGAATATGGGGTTAACCCTGGTGGTGCTCATCGGAGCTTCAAGAGTCAATCAGGGAGTAATGAAGCCGGGAGTGATCCTTGCCTTCCTGACCTATTTCAATATGATCGCCATGGGCGTGATGGGCCTGAACCGTATTTTTATGACCCTGTCCAAGGCAAGCGCCAGTGCCGACCGGATTGATGAAGTATTACAGTCGGAGAACCGGGAGCTGCTTACGGAAGCGGTTCATGACACCGTTGAAAGTGAAGAAGCGGTGCGCTTTGACCATGTGAGCTTCTCCTACGGCGAAGGGAGTGACAACGCCGAAGACTTTGCGGGGGAAACCCGGCAGAATGCCCTGGATGATATCAGTTTTGTGCTGAAAAAAGGAGAGAGCCTGGGAATCATCGGGCCGACCGGCTCCGGCAAGACCACGATCGTCAATCTGATGATGCGCTTCTATGATGCGGATACCGGCCTGGTTTCGGTTGACGGGCGGCCGGTCAGTACCTACGGAAGAAAAGAACTGCGCGGGAAATTCGGCACCGTGTTTCAGAATGACATGATCTTCCAGGATACCCTGGAGGAAAACATTATCTTCGGCCGGGAGATGACGGCCGACGATATAACCCTGGCGGTAAAGAGCGCCATGGCGGATGAATTCATTGACTCTCTGTCAGAAGGACTGAATTATGAAGCGGCGATCAAGGGCGCCAATCTTTCCGGCGGGCAGAAACAGCGGATCCTGGTATCCCGTGCCCTGGCCGCAAAACCGGAGATCCTGATTCTGGATGACAGCTCCTCTGCCCTTGACTACAAAACGGATGCGGCAATGCGCAAAGCGATTCGTGAGAATTATCCGGATGCCACGCTGGTAATGATAGCCCAGCGGGTGAGCAGTGTCATGAATATGACCAATATCCTTGTGCTTGATAACGGAAGATGTATCGGCTTCGGCACGCATGAAGAGCTGATGGAGCACTGTGCGCCGTATCGGGATATCTGTGAAATTCAGATGGGAGCCATGCAGGAATGAAACAGAAAGGAAGGGCCTGAGCTATGCCGGGACGCGGCGACCGCGGCGGGAAAAAAGAGAGACCGAAGGATACCCGGGGCACCCTGCGCCGGATCCTGCAGTATCTTCTGGAGTATAAATGGGCAGTACTCCTGCTTTTGGTCTGCTCTCTTTTAAGCAACCTTGGAAACCTGTTGGGCCCCCGCTATGCGGGCAAGGCCATCACAGCTGCGGAAGAAGGGTATAAAGCGGGCATCGGGAAGATTGACATGGCGCTGGTGCGGCATTACGCACTGATCATGCTGGTGCTGTATGTCGGATCCAATATTCTGAGTTTTCTGATCTCCATCGGTATGGCACGCGTCGGGCGGCAGGTTGCGGAGAACATGCGCCGGGATGTCTTTGCCAAGCTGATGCGCATGCCGGTCGGCTATTTTGACAAACATCAGGCCGGAGATATCATCAGCCGCGTATCCTATGACATTGATGTAGTTTCCACCAGTCTTTCCGCCGATGTCATTCAGATTCTCACAAGTCTGATTACCGTGGCGGGAAGCTTTATCATCATGTGCACAATTTCCATCCCGCTGGTGTTATGCATGCTGTTTACGATACCGGTATCGGTATGGTTCACAAGACGCATGAGCAGGATCACCCGTCCGCTTTACGCAAAACGCTCGGCAGCCTACGGCACGATGAACGGCTTTGCGGAAGAGATGTTTACCGGACAGAAGACCATTCTTGCCTATGCGCAGGAAGAGCGCATCTCCGAGAAGTTCGCCTCGATCAACCGCGATGCGGCGGAGGCTTATAAAAACGCCGACGGTATGGGCATGCGCATGGGCCCGACCATCGGGATGATCTCCAACTTCGGGCTTGCGGCGATCGGTATGGGAGGCGCACTGCTGTATATGCTGGAGGTAGTATCCCTCGGGCAGATCTCCAGCTTTGTGCTCTACAGCCGGAAGTTCTCCGGTCCGATCAACGAGATTTCAAATATCATCAATGAAATCTTCAGTGCATTGGCTGCTGCTGAGCGGGTTTTCCAGCTGCTCGACCAGCCGGAAGAATGCAAAGATATTGAAAACGCGGAAGAGCTGAAGGACTGCCGGGGGCATGTGGAGGCAGAGGATGTGAGTTTCGGCTATACGCCGGAGAAGACCGTGCTGCACCATTTCAACATGGAGGCAAAGAGCGGGGAGACGATTGCGATCGTCGGTACCGGCGCCGGCAAGACTACAATCATTAATCTTCTGATGCGGTTCTATGACCCCGTGAGCGGCGTGATCCGTCTGGATGAGAAACCGCAGGTTCAATATACTCTGGAAAGTCTGCGCCGCAATTACGCCATGGTACTGCAGGATACCTGGCTGTTTCAGGGAACCATCTTTGACAATATTGCCTACGGGAAGGAAGACGCAACGATGGAAGAAGTGGTAAAGGCAGCCAAGGCTGCCCGCATCCACAACTACATCATGCGTCTGCCCGAGGGATACAACACCGTCATAACGGAAGACGGCGGGAATATTTCAAAAGGGCAGAAACAGTTATTAACCATTGCCCGGGCAATGCTGTATAACACGAACATGCTGATTCTGGATGAAGCCACCAGCAACGTCGATACAACAACCGAACGGCAGGTTCAGAAAGCGATTCGCTCCTTAATGAAGGATAAGACCTGCTTTGTGATTGCCCACCGGCTCAGCACGATTCAGAACGCAGATCACATTCTGGTTGTCGACCACGGCAATGTGGTGGAACAGGGCACCCACGAAGAGTTAATGCATGCCAAAGGGGCGTACTACCGGATGTACGCAAGCCAGTTTGAATAAGCAGAACGATGATTCATCGGTCGCTGTACTGCGGGGTGCAGCTCTTAAAGGGAGAACGAACGGTTCTGTCAGTGATAGGATTCGCAGATATTTCGGGAATGCCGATACGCAGCGGGACCGGAGCCTTGTCACACCGGAGGATATCATCCGTAAGGACAGCATTGCCTGCGGTGTCTGTCAGGCAGTCTGCCCGGCAGGAGCGATTTATATAAACAGGTGAAAAGACACAGAAGTTCTCTGCCCAGATTTTTATATGTTTATAAATTCTGACAATGGTTATACCGTCCTTGTGCAGGTCAGATACCGCGGTATTCGATACAGACCATCGTAAGGTCATCAAACTGCTCGGCATTTCCGACAAAATCGTCAACCGAAGCCCGGACGCATTTGAGGGTTTCTTTCGGGCTGACGTTACCCGCGTGGTTTAAGGCCTCAATCATCCGGTCTGTACCATAAAGTTCGTTATTCAGATTGGTTGCCTCAGGAACACCGTCCGTGTAGACAAAGATTTTATCTCCTTTTTCAAGCTGGATCTCATAATCTCTGTATCTTGCGCCATCCATACCGCCGAGCACGAACCCGTGTCTGTCTTTTAATAATTCATAGGTTCCGCCGCGGCAGACCGCAGGATATTCATGGCCGGCATTTGCGCAGGTCATTTTACCGGTGGAGATTTCCAGAATACCGATCCAGGTCGTCACAAACATATCCATCTTATTCTGGGAACATAACGCCTCATTGGCTTTCGTCAATACCTCTGCCGCATCGATTCCCATCATCGCAAAGTTCTGTACAACGGTTTTGGAGATCATCATGAACAGTGCCGCCGGCACGCCCTTTCCGCTGACATCGGCGATTACCACGCCAAGATGATTGTCATCGATCATAAAGAAATCATAGAAGTCACCGCCGACTTCCCTGGCGGGATCCATACTTGCATAGATATCGAACTCCCTGCGGTTTGGAAATGCCGGGAATATGGACGGCAGCATGCTTGACTGAATTTCGTTCGCCATATTGAGTTCCGACTGTGTGGAGGCAAGCTTTCTGCTTTTTTCATTGAAAATGAGGCAGTACACGATAATCAGAGACATCAGAATCATTCCGTAGTTGGACGCATTGCCGAATTCTCCGGGTGTCGTCAGGAAATTGAAGAGCGGCAGAAAGATAAATGTCAGTGCAGCAATTTTCTGATTCCGCGGATTATCACTTCGGATGATCAGGAACGTTGTAACTACGGCTGCCACATACAGATATATATCTTCGAGGAAAGAGACTGCGGTTGCCTGATATCTTCCGTCAACGCTGACCGTAAACGTAGTCGGGAAAATGATATTTGAAAATATGACCAGCAGTTCAAATACAAACAGGACAGGCAGGACTTTATTTGCCAGGGCAGTGAGTTTGCCTTTGAATCCAAGCGTGACTCTCACATACTGATAGAACAGGGTAATCAGGACAAGATCGATCAGTTTGCTGAGAAGAACGAAAATGAAGTTGATCCAGCCCTGATTGGGAATCCCCGTCGTGTAATACATGAGGGCATTCACTAAAAACCCTGCACAGGTAAATACATTCAGTGCTCTGAATTCTGTGGCTCCTTCACTTTCCTGCCGCATCGCACCGTAATAAAGCGCAGCACAGGTAAAGGCTCCCATTACATCCATACCGCAGTCAAACAGGTAATCCTTCATCCGTGCAAAGACTTCATCGATGAAAATGACCCAGGTGAGGCCCATGCAGATGAGTGCTGCGATAACCGTAAATATCAGTCCGCCTACTATTCGTTTGTCTTTTAATTATAACGCGTAATTCACTTTCTGTTCAAAGATATTGATTCGTCAGAATTAACTTTAACACACTTCTGAAGAAGTCCCGGCATAAGCATTCATGAAGGTGAAAGGATGTGGGGTTTCCTGCTGCCGAGAACACCAACCCGGACACAAGCGAACCCGTGCCTTTTAATCGGGATACGAGGCTGTTGGCAGCTTCAAACCAGAGAGAATACCGAAAAATGTAAACCGGTGTGTTACATCATGCACATGCTGTTTTCTTATACATTTTCATGATCGGATACATAATAAAAGCTTCAGAACAGAAAGGAACTGCAGATCGTAATGAACAATCTTGGAACAAGAATCGCGGAAAAAAGAAAATCTGTTGGAATGACACAGATCGAATTCGCAGAGAAAATGTATGTCACACGACAGACCGTCAGCCGTTGGAAAACGGTACCGTATTGCCGGATATCGACAAAATCGCGGAGATCGCATATATCCTTGGGGTGAGCTGTGATTATCTTGTGACATACTCCCGCCACCTAAGCTGTCGCTAAGAGGCGGGGGCTTCTCGGTCAAGAACACCAACGTGTTCAGATAACCCGAGCTTATCGGATTCCCTGCGCCCCAGGCTTATGGAAATTAAGCCTGT
>CAJOLG010000189.1 GCA_905235315.1 uncultured Solobacterium sp.
GTTGAAAACTCCATTGTCAGCCGCGGCGTTACCGTACGCAAAGGCGCGGTGGTAAAGAACTGCATCCTGCTTCCGGGCGCTTACATCGGTGAGAACGCGAAACTCGACCATGTGGTCGTAGATAAGTATGCGATTGTTCACCACGTCAAGAAGCTTGAAGGAACCGATGCGGCACCGGTATATGTTGCCCGCAGAGATCGTATCTGACAGGGGACTAATTATGGGAAGATCAATTCTGTTTGTTGGCGGAGAGGCGCTTCCGTTTATCAAGACCGGAGGACTTGCGGATGTTATGGCAAGCCTTCCCAATGCGCTTGTGAAACGGGGACATGATGCACGTGTCGTCATTCCGCTGTATAAAAAAGTGATTGAGAAGTATTACGACCAGCTGGAGCGGATCGGAACGATCCAGGTCCACTCCGGATGGATCGATCAGCCGGCCACCTACTATACGGCTACGGTTGACGGTGTGGTCTACTACTTTATCGAGCACCAGCATTATTTCGAACGTGACGGTCTGTACGGCTATGACGATGACGGCGAGCGTTTCGCATTCTTCCAGCGTGCCGTGCTTGACATGATCTACTTCATCGACTGGTGGCCGAACATCATTCATTCGAATGACTGGCAGACCGGTATGATTCCGCTGCTGTGCCATGCATGTTATGCGGATGACTACAGATACCAGCAGATCAAACACGTCTACACGATTCACAATCTGGCATTCCAGGGCAACTTCGGTGTTGATATGATGCCGTCCTGCCTTGGCCTGGATTACTATTACTTCGATAATGGTTCGATCAAGTTCGATACCGGCATCTCCTTCATGAAGGCAGGTCTTGTCTATGCGGATAAGATCACAACCGTATCTCCGACGTACTCCAGTGAGATTCTGACCCAGACGTACGGCGAGAAGATGGACTCCATCCTGCGGTACCGCAGAGATGATCTCTGGGGTATTGTCAACGGAATCGATGTCCGGGAGTGGAACCCGAAGACCGACAAACTGCTCGCAAAGAATTACGATGTGCGCAGCTATGTCAGCGGCAAGAAGGCAAACAAGCTTGCCCTGCAGAAGGAACTCGGTCTCAAGGAAGCCGCGGATGTCTGCATGATCGGCCTGGTATCCCGTCTCACCAACCAGAAGGGTATCTATCTGATTACCGACCGCCTCCAGGAAATCATGGGTATGGATATTCAGTTTGTGGTCCTGGGTACCGGCGAAGCGAATGCGGAGAACGCATTCAAGTGGATGGAGAACGAGTACAAGGGCAAGGGCGTCTACTACTGCGGATACAACGAAGAGCTGGCACACCGCATCTATGCGGGCTGCGATCTCTTCCTGATGCCGTCGCTGTATGAGCCCTGCGGTATCGGTCAGCTGATCGCAATGCATTACGGTACACTGCCGCTCGTTCGTGAAACCGGCGGTCTGAAGGATACCGTACATCCGTACAACCAGTACACCGGCGAAGGCAACGGCTTCAGTTTCTGGGCAGCCAACGCGGATGACATGGTCTATACGCTCCGCTGGGCAGTGGAACAGTATTATGACAACCGTCCGGGCTGGAAGGGTCTGATCAAGAGCGCAATGAACACGGATGTTTCGTGGGAAAAGAGCGCAGGCATTTACGAGCAGCTCTACTACCAGCTCTGCAACTGGCCGGATGAGTAAGCATTATCCTGAACTCTGAATGGTTATGAAAGCGCCGGGGATTCCGGCGCTTTTAAAACGGACATGGGTTGAGGTCTTCCGGGCACGGGATTCCGTTCACTGATCTTCTGTGCGGAACGACAATAAAAGACGGAGTGATGACTGACCGGATCTGATCCGATCGTCCTCGTCCGTCTTTTTTCAGTGTCAGATACGTCTTTGTTCAGTCTTCCAGTGCTGCCATGAATTTCCTGGTGATCTCAAGCGGCCGGGTGATCGCCGAGCCGACCACAACCGCCCAGGAGCCCATATCCATTGCATGTCTCAGCATCTCCGGGGTGGAGATGTTGCCTTCCGCAATAACCGGCTTTCCGGAGTTGTGAATCAGATGCTTGATCATGGAGTAAGGGGGAACCTTTACTCCTTTTGTATATTCGGTGTAGCCCGCAAGCGTGGTGCCGATGATGTCGAAGCCAAGCTCTGCGGCGGTCATGCCGTCTTCAATACTGGCGCAGTCGGCCATAAACAGCTGGTCGGGATACTTCGCACGCACTTCCGTGAAAAGATCCTTCAGGCTGCGGCCGCCCGGATGGGTCCGGCAGGTCGCATCGAGAGCGATGATCTCACAGCCGCAGGCAACCAGGGCATCCACTTCCGCCATGGTCGGTGTGATATAGACATGCGGCTCATCGTCGTAGACCTTCTTGATGATACCGATGACCGGCAGGTCAACATTTTTCCGGATCTCCTCGATATCCTCCACGGTGTTGGCGCGGATTCCGCCGGCTCCGCCGAGATATGCGGCGTATGCCATGCGTCCCATGATGAAGCTGCTGTGCAGCGGTTCATCGGGCAGTGCCTGGCAGGAAACGATCAGTTTCCCTTTGATTTGATTCATAATCTGTTCGTTGCGTTCGTTCATTTCGCGAGTCTCCTATCTGATCTGTCCGGTACCGTGAATCACATACCGGGAAGTACAAAGCTCCTCAAGTCCCATCGGACCGCGGGCGTGAAGTTTCTGGGTCGAGATGCCCATTTCACAGCCGAGGCCGAACTCGCCGCCGTCGGTAAAGCGGGTGCTTGCGTTGACATAGACGCAGGCACTGTCAACCAGTCCGGTGAACAGTTCCGCATGTTCGCTGTTTTCGGTGATGATCGCATCGCTGTGATGGGTTCCGTGCGCATTGATATGCGCGATCGCCTCCTGCACAGAGTCGACTGCCTTAACCGCAAGGATATAATCGAGGAATTCGGTGTCGAAATCCCGTTCCCCGGCAGGGGTGCCTTCAATGACTTCTGCACAGGCCGGATCGAGCCGCAGTTCCACCGGGTGTGCCCCGGATTCCAGCCGGGCTTTCAGCTTCGGCAGGAATGAGGGAAGCAGACTGCGGTGAACCAGCAGAACCTCTTCCGCGTTACAGACGGAAGGGCGGCTCGTTTTGGCATTTTCAATGATGTTCAGCGCCATCGCTTCATCCGCACGTTCATCCACATACACATGACAGATGCCGGTACCGGTCTCAATGCAGGGAACGGTTGCCTCCTCCACACAGGTGCGGATCAGTCCTGCTCCGCCGCGCGGAATCAGAAGATCGATATA
>CAJOLG010000190.1 GCA_905235315.1 uncultured Solobacterium sp.
TTTATGGCAACCGATCCGGTCACCACACCGGTTACGATTCCCGGCCGGATTCTCTGGACGGTCGGCGCCGCTTCCCTGACGCTGATCATCCGCGACAAGGCAAACTTCTCGGATGGTGTTCTCTTTGCGATCCTGCTGATGAACATGTTAACGCCGGCAATCGACAAACTGTTCGACGGCAACCAGATCAAGGATGCGGCGAAGTTCCGCAACACGGTACTGATCGGAAGCGCAGCGTTCTTTATCCTGACCATGATCGTGGGAACCCAGGTCAAACCCAAGGCAGCAGCTGCTTCAGGAACTGCTCCTGAGACTCCATCAGCGGCGTCATCCGGCGCGTCCGTAAACTTCGGGGAAGCACTCCCGATGTCCTATAACTTCAATGCGAACAAGGCAAGCTGTGTGCTGGACGGCGAAGAGAACGGAATTCTCCGCTATGCCTGCACCGCAAAGGGCTTCGGCCTTGTGACAAATCGGACGGCGACTATTCGATGAATGAAGCGATGGTCATGGTTGACAAAGCCGCAGGCAAAGTCACCTCGATTGACATGGTCAGCTTCGGTGATACCGCCGGAGTCGGTGATGCGGCGATTAGTGACGGGGCACTGGCCCAGTTTGAAGGCAAGGGCCTCGATGATGAAGTAAATCTTGTGACCGGCGCAACCTTCACAACCCGTTCCGTGGCATCCATGGCGCAGGCGGCACTGAAAGCCGCTCAGGAGGACTGAACATGAATAGAGAAGGAACTTTATACAAGGTCGTTCTGCTCGGTGTTCTCTGCGCAATCTGCGGGCTGCTTCTCGGCGGTGTCAACGCAGTAACTGCACCGATCATTGCGGAGTCGGCGATTGCCAACGAAAAGGCAAACCTGGAGAAGATTTATCCGGGGGCGTCCTTCTCCCAGGTGGATTACACCGATGACAGCGGAATGATTCAGGGCGTCTACCGCGCAGAAGGCAAAGGCATGATTTACAAGATCCACGGCGTCGGATATTCGTCGGATGGATTTGACTTCCTGCTGGCGTTCAACGAAGACGGTTCCGTCGGCGGGTATCAGGTACTCGCGGAAAACGAAACCGGCGGATTCGGAAAGCGCTGCTTCGAAGATGAGTATGTATCCCAGATCACAGCTCTTACAAGCTCTGATACAGCACCGCTGCTGTCCGGAGCGACACTTACATCCACTGCAGTTCAGAAGGGCTTTGAAGCAGCGAGAACGCTCTTCAACGGACAGTGAGAGGAGGCACGGTTATGAGTGAATCGAATGAAAAGAAACGCGGTTTCTGGTCAGAGATGATCTATAACAATCCGGTCTTCGGATTGTACCTCGGCATCTGCTCAACCCTGGCAATTACAACCACCCTCAACAACGCGCTCGGTATGGGAATTGCGGTTATCGTGGTTCTCACGGTCTCCAATGTCGTGATTTCCCTGATCGCCCCGCTGACACCGGATGAGATCCATATTCCGGTCTATATCGTTGTCATTGCGACTCTGGTTACGCTTGTCGGAATGTTAATGCAGGCATTTACTCCGGAACTCTATACTGCGCTTGGCACCTTCATTGATCTGATCGTTGTCAACTGTATTATTCTCGGACGTGCGGAAGCTTATGCGTGCTGCCACAATCCGGCGGAGTCCGCAAGAGACGGTCTCATGATGGGGCTGTCCTATACGTTCTCCCTGATTGCGATGAGCCTCATCCGTCAGATCCTCGGAGCCGGTGTGATTGAACTCTCCAACCCGATGACCAGTCAGGTGATCTTCTCCCTGCGTCTGATTCCGGAAGGATTTGAAATCCCGGTCTTCACAACGCAGACCGGCGCATTCCTGACGTTCGCAATCCTGGCAGCAGCGGTTGCGGCCTACAAGCTCCATGACGAGAAAAAAGAAGCAGAAGCGGAGAAGGCAAAAGCAGAAGCCGCGAAGGAAACTTCCAAAGCAGCTGCCGCATCCGCCGCTCAGGTAAAGGAGGCTGCGTAATATGAATCTCATTACAATCTTCTTATCGGCATTTCTGATCAATAATGTCATTCTGGCGAAGTTCATCGGGATGTGCCCGTTCCTGGGCGTTTCCACGAAGCTCAGCTCCGCAGTCGGTATGGGTCTGGCAGTCATCTTTGTGATCTTCGGCGCTTCGGTTCTCTCCTGGGTGCTGTACTACTTCGTGCTTGTACCGCTGGGACTGGAGTATATGAAGCTGATCTGCTTCATCCTGCTGATTGCGGCCTTTGTCCAGTTTGTGGAGATGTTCATCAAAAAGAACTCGCCGTCCCTGTACAAGGCGCTTGGCATCTATCTTCCTTTGATTACCACGAACTGCGCGGTACTCTATGTTGCGCTCGACAACATCACACAGAAATACAATCTGATTGAAACGATCGTGAATTCGATCGCGGTTCCGGCCGGCTTTATGCTGGTGCTGGTAATCTTTGCGACGATCCGGGAGCGGCTTGCGTCAGCGGACGTTCCGGAAGCCTGGAAAGGCAACCCGATTGCCCTTGTCGTAGCGGCGATTATGGCGATTGCGTTCTCAGCATTCGCGGGTCTTGTGTAAATGAGTGTCATCTTTGGGATTCTGATTGCGGCGGTACTGCTCGGACTCAATGTCTGGCTTTACACGGCAAATAAAAAAACCCCGGCGCCGGAAGGGTGTGAAAACCTCAGGCCCGACTGCACCGGCTGCGGAATCACGGACTGTACACTGCGCAGAAAAGAGGAGGAACAGTAAAACATGTTTAAAGCATTGCTTATGATGCTGGTGCTCGGCGGACTGGTCGGTCTTGTGCTCGGCTTCGCGTCCAAGGCATTCCATGTGGAACCGGACCATCGCCAGGAAGAACTGCTGGCGATGCTGCCGGGATACAACTGCGGCGGCTGCGGCTATCCGGGATGCTCGGGTATGGCCTCTGCGCTGGCAGAAGGAACCGGATCCATTGATAAATGCAAGCCATCCAAAGCGGATACCAAGGAAGCGATCAGACAGTATCTTGCGGATCACCCGAAAAACGCATAAACAGAAGAAAGACTCCGGGCTGCCGGAGTCTTTATTTTGTCTTTCCGCGGAAGCGGTCAGTCCCAGAACGGGATCACTTCCAGCGAGCCGTCATAGCCGCTGAGCGTGAGATACCAGTAATGACTGTCGCCGGATGCGTCATCATAACTGATGCCGACATTCGGCATGGTTCCGCTGACATCGGCGATAACCGTGATCTCTTCTTCCGGGATCATAACCTCCTGATAAAACAGCTCCCAGGTCACAAAGCCGGGTTTTCCTTCTTCGTCTGACCCTTCATAGCGGAGCCCCAGGATCCGGAAGTCGTTCAGCCGGTCCGCTGCGCATACCGAGAAAACAGACGGTGTATCACTTTCTTCAAAATGATAGACGCGTCCGGTATCCGGAATGGTATCCAGCAGCGTGAGTTTAAACGGAGGGGCGCTCTCATCTTCCGTTTCCCGCGCTCCCGGCACAAACAGATCCGCCCCCATCCCTTCCTGCAGGGTCAGCGTGCCCGGATGTGCCGGATCCGCAGACAGCAAAGCATTATTTCCCCAGCGGGTATTGTTTTCGAGATACAGCATAAACGATCCGGGATGGGCGGGATCTTCTGCCAGTTCTCCTTCGTA
>CAJOLG010000191.1 GCA_905235315.1 uncultured Solobacterium sp.
GAGAAAGATCCGTATATCCTGCGGGCAGAGGGAATCGCTGCCGACCTGGATCTCAAACAGAAGGTTGAGCAGCTGATGATCATCAATATCAATACGTACAACGGCACTCCGTTTCAGACCATGAATGCCGAAGTGGAGGAGATGTTTGCGTCGCATCAGTATGGGGGAATCGTCCTGTTCCAGTCAAATATGAGCACCCCTGGAGAAACGGCCGGTCTGAATTATGACCTGCAGGCTGCGGCGAAGCAGAACAACGGCATTCCGCTGCTGATTGCGGTGGATCAGGAAGGCGGCAGCCTTACCCGCGGAAACAACGTGACCGCCGGCCCGGGCAATATGGCACTCGGGGCCGCCGGAGAACCGGGACTGGCTGTGTCAGCTGCTTCGATCCTTGCGACAGAGATCGGTGCCATGGGATTCAATACCGACTTTGCGCCGTGTGCCGATGTAAACAGCGAGCCGGCAAATCCCGTCATCGGAATCCGTTCGTTTTCGGATGATCCAAACACCGTTGCACAACTGGCTTCCGCCTTTGCGAAAGGGCTGAATGACAACGGCATCATTTCCTGCGGAAAGCATTTTCCCGGTCACGGCAATGTTGCACAGGACAGTCATACCGGGCTTCCGGTTTCGGAATGCACCCTGGAAGAACTGCGGACCGGGGATCTGATCCCGTTTGCCGGGCTGTGTTCCGGGGGTGCGGATATGATCATGACGGCGCATATCTGCTATCCTCAGATTGAAACCGAAACCTATGTTTCCAAACTGGACGGAAGCACGATCACATTGCCGGCCACGCTCAGCAGAACCTTCATACAGGGCATCCTGCGGGAGGAACTCGGCTATGACGGCGTGGTTGCGACCGACAGTCTTCAGATGGAAGCGATTCATGCGCATTTTGATCCGGTGGATGCGGCAGTGCTTGCGCTGAATGCCGGAGCGGATATTCTGCTGATGCCTTCCGAGATAACGGACGCGGCGCAGATTGCGGAATTTGACGCCTATATCGACGCAGTCGTTTCGGAAGTCGGACAGCGCATTCCACAGGAGCGGATTGAAGAGGCCGTGATCCGGGTGCTCTCCCTGAAAGCGCGGCGAGGGGTTCTCGATACGGATGCCGGAACGGACGACCGTGAAAAGCGGATCGCGTATGCGGATTCCTTTGTCGGAAACGCCGAAAACAAAGAGAGCGAACGGGCCATCGCGGATCAGTGTGTTGCGGCTGTAAAAAACGATGCGGTGCTTCCTCTGGAAGGAAGCGGGCATGTTCTGCTGGCGGGGATTCAGGAAAGCCAGCGCGCCGTGCTGGAATACGGATTCGACCGGCTTGCCGGAGAGACCGGATATACCGCGGATACGATAAACCTGTCCTACGGCAGTACGATGCCGGGAAGCCTGGCCGGATATGATGCGGTTGTGGTGACATCCTGGCTGGATAACATGTCGCAGTTTGATCCTGCGGAATCCGTGATGATACCGTCGATTCAGGCGCTGATCCAACGTGCGCATGAAGCGGGGATTCCCTGCATTGTAATTTCCACCGGGCTGCCGTATGAGCTTTCCTGCTATTCCCAGGCGGATGCGCTGCTGGCGGTCTTTAACCCGACCGGGCTTCGATATGATGAAACCGGAGCGATTACCGGTGCCGTCGGTGCGAATATCCCGGCAGCTCTGGATATCATCTTCGGCCATGCCCGCCCGGCGGGAACGCTTCCCGTCAATATCCCGGAAGTAATATCCAACGGCTTTGGAGAGACCATCGTCTACCCGAGAGGGACCGGGCTGGTCTGGTAACCGAAAAAACAGTTCCTGCAGAGATGTTTCTGCTTCGGAACTGTTTTTGTTTTGCGCAAAAGGTGGGGAGTGAAGACCGGGTTATCCGATCATGGTAATTGTCTCCAGCATAAGGATATAGTGGCAGACACTTCCGGCAAGGACAAAGAGATGGAACAGTTCATGATTGCCGAAGCCGGTTGTTTCCTCATGCGGGAAGAGATTCGGTTTCATTGCATAGATCACGCCGCCGACCGTATAGAAGAGCCCTCCGGCCAGCAGCCAGGCAAACCCGTTTCCCAGGCAGCCGATCAGCTGCGGCAGAACCGAGAGGCAGGCCCATCCCATCCCGATGTACATGATCGACGATACATATTTCGGGCAGGTGATCCATGTGATCTTGAAGAGGATTCCGGCAGCGGCGATACCCCAGATGACAATCAGCAGGGGAATGCCGGAGGAAGCCGGAAGAGCCGCAACGCAGATCGGGGTATAACTTCCGGCAATCAGGATGAAGATACTGCAGTGATCGATCTTGCGGAACAGGCGGTCAAGCCAGGAATCAAAATAGAACGCATGATAGGCAGCGCTCGCCGCATACAGCATCGACAGCGAAGCGGAAAACACTGCCAGAGCCCACATCACAGGGACACTGCAGCCCCGGGCCGAAGCGGTCACAAGCAGGGCCAGACCGGCCGGCAGGCTCAGCACAAACCCGGCAAAATGCGAAAGGCAGGAAATCGGATCTTTCAGACGGAAGACATAGGAAGTCTGTTTCATTACAGTCATAAGGCACCTCCTGTTATGTATAATCCCTTAATCGGTTATTCAATAACCGTTCGCAACTTCAGAATATCGGTTATTCAATAACCTGTCAACAGATATTTGATAAAACATTTGACGTTTTTTGGATTCCGTAATTATTATGGGGTTATGAAAAAAAGCAAGGTTACGGAAGAACTGGAGTCATTCACGCTTCCGGCATGGAATGAAATACCGGATGTCGGACTGTATCTCGACCAGGTAAGCAAGTATATCAATTCGTATCTCGGCGATTATGACATGGGCGTGACACCTTCCATGATTTCAAATTATGTGAAGCTGAAGATCATTTCCCGCGAGGGGAGGAAGATCTACAGCAGGGAGCGGATTGCGGCCCTGATTTTTGTGGCGGTCACAAAGACAATCCTTTCCATGGATCAGATCCGTGATGCGCTGACGCAGTTCAGCGCCAGCGGAACCAACGAGGAATGGTACGGAGAATTCGTGGAAGCGCTGCGCAAGCATATCCGGGAACTGGAACAGCATTCTTCCTTCCCGCAGCCCGCAAAGGATGACAGCGGCTCCCTGATGTCTGTGATTACCGCAGCGGCCGCGTTCAAGATCTATCTGGATACGTATTTCCGCGGTCTGCCCAAGGAAACGACAGCGGAATAAAACCCATCCTGCAGGA
>CAJOLG010000192.1 GCA_905235315.1 uncultured Solobacterium sp.
ATCCGCCAGCAGATACGACAGTAAAAAAGACTCTGCCCGTAACGAAGAACGCATTGGCCAGAGAAAGGTGACACCGACTGCCTGTGTTTTGAATTTTGCCGTTTCGCGTACATGGAGATGTACGCCGCGGACAGTTTCCTCCGAAATCATAGATTATTCCCGTCACTGTCCCGAATCGGACAGATTACTTGTTTTTTTCGGCCGCAATCTCCCTGCGTGCCTTTTTGAGATCCTCCGGCAGTTTGCACGCACTGCGGCATTGCCCGCAGTTTCCGCCGCAGCTGCTGCCCCCACCGCGCCACAGATAACGGATGTCAAGAATGACAATCACGGCCAGAATCACGATTACGACAATACTTCCGAAATTCATTCCCAATCTCCTTGTCTGGTTAATCGTAACAAACTAACCATGGATTTGCAATGAAAGCGGCTCTGCCCCGGAAGGAGAAAAGCGGGTACCGGACCCGCTTACTCTTCCTCACGCTTGATGTATACCTCTCTCGGCTTGCTGCCCTGTGCCGGACCGATCACACCCTTTTCCTCAAGCAGATCGATCATCCTTGCGGCCCGGTTATAGCCAATACCGAACCGCCGCTGCAGCAGCGATGTAGATGCTTTCTGCACATCAATGACATACTCGCGGATCTCCTCAAAGAGCGGATCCTCGGATGCGGCGGCGACCCCGCCGACACTTCCTTCTCCGTCATTGACGCCTTCAAGGCGCACGAACGAATCGTCATAAACCGGCACTGCCTCCGAGGAAACATAATCCGTAATCCGCTTGACCTCTTCATCGGTAATGAAGACACCCTGCACACGCAGCGGCGAAGCGATTCCGATCGGCATATAGAGCATATCGCCGTTTCCGAGCAGACGCTCTGCGCCGACATGATCCAGGATCGTACGCGAGTCGATGCCGGAAGATACCGCAAAGGCAATCCGGCTCGGAATATTAGCTTTGATGACACCGGTGATGACATCGGTGGACGGCCGCTGTGTCGCGATGATCAGGTGAATGCCGGCTGCCCGGGCCAGCTGTGTGATCCGCTGAATCGAGCCTTCTACTTCCTTTCCGGCAACATTCATAAGATCTGCCATCTCATCCACGATGACAATAATGTACGGCATCTTCTTCGGAGCAGGACTTCCATCCGGCTGCGTCGGTCCCATTTCGGAAACCATCTTGTTGTAGCCCTGAATATTGCGGACGCCTGCCTTGGCAAAAAAGTCATATCGCTCATCCATGATCTTTACGATCACTTTGAGTGCATTGCTTGCCTGAGTCGGATCGTTAATGACCGGACCGATCAGATGCGGGATCCGCTGGTACGGTGTAAACTCAACCTTTTTCGGATCTACCAGCAGGAGCTTTACATCTTCCGGCTTGGTCCGCATCAGAATCGATGTGATGATCGAGTTCATACATACCGACTTGCCGGATCCGGTTGCGCCGGCAATCATCAGATGCGGCATCTTGTCAAGACGGCAGGTAATCGTGTTTCCGAGCAGATCCTTGCCGAGCACGATCAGCAGCGGTTCTTTTGTGCCGTCCGGAAGATCATTGAAGAGTTCTTTCATCTTGACCGGAGTCGCCTTCTGGTTCGGAATCTCCACTCCGACAGCGTTATGTCCCGGAATCGGAGCTTCAATCCGGACGTCTCTTACCGCCAGCTGCATCTTGATATCATCCGCGAGACCGAGAATTCTTGATACTTTGACATTGGCATCCGGCCGGATCTCAAATTTTGTGACAGACGGGCCGATATGCGTATCGATCAGCCGGGCTTCAATATCGAAATTGCGAAGCGCCTGGATGAGGAGTTCCCCTTTTTCACGGGCCGCCTGTTCATTGATATCATCTTTGGCTTTGGGCGGAATCGGATCGAGAATGTTCAGTTTCGGAAGCCGGTAAGGCTTGCCGGAGCGTCTTCCTGCAGGAGTTTCCGGCTGTGTTCTGGCAGGCTCCGGTGCGTTCGGATACACCGTAACATCTTCCGGCTGTTCCGGGAGAGTTCCGGGTTCACGGTAGTCGGTAAGCGTCTGCGCTGCTCTTCCGGATGCGCCGCGGGCATGACGCGGCTGATATTGCGGTTCTTCCTGGTAAGGCCGTGCTGCGCTTGCAGGATCTTCCGCATACGGATCAGGTATCGGTTCTTCCGGATACTGCGGCAGCCGGACGGAAGGATCTTCTGCGTAATCCTCCTGCGGGCCGGACGAATAACGGTATTCGGAAGCTGCTCCTCTCGGGCGGCGGACCATATCCTCGGGATACGGACGCTGTTCCTCTGCCGGAGCCCCTCCTCTTCGCTGTTCTTCCTGATAAAGGCGCATCGCCTCTTCATACGGCATCATCGGACGGACAGTTTCTCCGGTTTCATGCGGCCCCTGAGTGCTCTGCGAAGCCGGCCGGAATGTCCCGTCATAAAGATCATCCACCGTAATAAACTGCGTGACATGCAGGGAATCCTGCGGCTCTGCGGCAGGTGTCGTAGACTCTGCGATCCAGGAGCGGACCTTGTCCTCACTGCGGACCACATCATCAGTCAGAATGCCGAGACGGGAAGTGTCCGGATCGGCTTTGTTCTCATCATAGAATCCGGAGACCGGCTCCGGTGTATCATCGAATTCATCCTGCGGAATCGGCTGAACCGGAATCGCAGAGGTACTGTCATCCGCTTCAATCATCCGGATCTTTGGCTGGGATTTTTCTTCCGGAAGATTCCGCACCGGCTCGATCATCTCAGGCTCAAACGGAACCTCTTCGAAGACAACATCATCCTCGTCATCTTCCTCTTCTTCGTCATCCTCTTCCTCTTCGTCATCCTCCTCATCATCCCGGGTCGAAAGATAGGTCCATACAGTATGAAACGCCTGCTTGTATACCTGCAGGTTGACCAGCAGAAGCGCCGCAATGATAAAGAGAACAATGATCACAAGCACCGTCCCCACCCGGTCGACCGTAGCCGAAGTAATGGAGAAGAGAAGCGCGCCGATCACGCCGCCGGCCGGCGGCATGGCAGGCTCTTCGGAGAAGAACGAGGCCGTGTTCTTTATATATTCCCTCAGGATACTGAAGCCGGACAGGTCTTTCGGCGTATCCGTATATGCGCACAGCAGAAGAACCGCAAAAATAATCGCAATTACTGCGATCGGGTTTTTGGAGCGGGTGTTCCCGTCTTTTCGGTTGATCATTGTGACCAGGATCTGGA
>CAJOLG010000193.1 GCA_905235315.1 uncultured Solobacterium sp.
TACAGTGACTTTGCCAATGAGATCAGCGATACGGCAATGGCCTACTGCGAATACATCACCGAAGACGGCACATTATATGATCTGACCCAGCATCTCCTGCCGGGCACGGTATTCTATGATGCGGTGCGTTCCTTCGATAACCAGTGGTTCACCACCCATGATTCCATTGAGTATCAGAACATTGAGATCAGCGGCGTCATGCCGCTTGGCGACAATGCCTTTATCGGATCGATCAGTTTCGATTATGTGGTTACCGCACCGAACGTTTCACAGACCTACAGCAATGCGTATCAGATGTACTTCATCAAAGATGATGAAGATGCATGGAAATGCATCAACATCTATACCATCTCTTCCGACACCGATACTCCGGAAATCCCGGAAGATGCGGAAGCCATAAGTGAAGAAACCACCCCGGAGCCGACAGCTGCTCCGGCTGCCGCAACCCCGGTGCCGGCACAGACACCGGTATGGACCCCGGAACCCACACCGATTCCGACACCCGAACCCACACCGATTCCGACACCCGAACCCACACCTGAGCCAACACCGGAAACCGTCACACCGCAGCCTGACTCCGGAAGTACGCCGGAAGCGACCGAAACACCGGAAGAACCCCCTGCCGAAGAACCAACGGGAGACGAACCGATCGGATAACAAAATGCGAACCCAAGCGCAGACAGCCTGCCGTGGATTCGCATTTTTTATGACTGATAACCCAGAGATTGAAAAACGGCTGTTTTCCTCATACCGCAGCCGTTTTATTCGTTGACTTATTTCGCACCGTATCCCCAGAAGCTGCCGTCATTGCGAACGATTACTTCACAGGCGTCTTCCCCGTATGCGGCTTCACACTGTTCCCTGCCTTCTTCCCCGGCATACAGGGTATGATACGCAGAAATACTTTCGTTCAGCACTGCCGAACACGGTTTTTTCGGATCGGTTCCCGTTTCACAGGTGGAAGGAGTCGGCTCCGGGGTTTCCGTCACTTCCGGCACCGGCAGCTGACCGGACTCCACCACATGGATCGTAATGACCTGCTCGCTTTCATTTCCGGAAAGATCCGTACAGACAATGGACGGATAATAATCCCCGGGCCGCGAGTAGTCGATATATCCCCGGACTCTTGTCGGCAGCATCCCGTCGATATCATCATAGCCGCCGATATTGGAGAAGTTCAGAGGCTGATCCACCTCGGTATAAAACTCGTACTGGCGCATGTTGATATACGGCGCCATCGTATCGTTGACCGGCTGGATCTCATCACTGTTATACGCGCATCCTGCAGTAAGGCTCAGCAGGAGAACCGCACTTCCTTTCGCTATGGTATGTCTCATTGCCGGCTGCTCCTCTTCTGTTTCAGAATTCCCATCAGGCGGGTATACAGGTGCCGGAAACTCCGGTATGCGGCCCAGTAGATCGCCGTGGTGACGAGCGTAATCAGAATCCCTATCAGGATGATATTCAGAATCAGCGATAACCGCCCTGCCTCTGTGGTGACACGCATGACATCATTCCAGAACCAGAATCCTGCAAGGCCGACCGCAAGCGCGATGCCAAGCCGGCTCAGCACCATGAAGTAATAGCTGTTTGCCGGGCGGGAGAACACCTTGTTGTAAACCAGCCGCGGGTTATAAAGAAAGTCCACGACCCAGTAGGCAATCGTAGTCGCAAGAACGACTCCGAGAAGGCCGAGTTTCTGAACCAGGATGATCGAGAGTGTGATCTTCACCCCGGCAAGAAGCCAGGCATTGTTCTTCGCGTTGACATACAGACCGTTGGCATCCCGGGCGATGATGACCGGCTGACGCATCGTCATATAGAAAATATTCAGGCCAAAGAAGAAACAGATCGGAATACTGGCGGAGTATAGCGGATTTCCCATCCATACCGGCACAAACTGCGGCATGACAATGGCGATCGTGCAGGCCACAACGGTCGAAACATAGGTCGCAAAGTTAAAGAATTCCGTAAAGACGCCGTAACTGTCCGCATTCTGGTCATTGAAGAGATTTCCGAAGGAATTCATCGGCGACTGCACCATCGTCTGGGTGATCTTTCCGATGTTGTCGGTGAGATAGCTGTACGTGCCGTAGACACTGGACATGACATAGCCCATAAAGCCGGAGACCACGATATTGTCGGTCTGGGTCGTCGCAAGCTCCGAGAGCCGCTGCACCATCGCATAGCCTGCTTTTTTCCGGAAGGAGGTATCATTGGGATCCGCCGGTGCTTCCTTCAGCCACGGATATGCCTTCAAGGCAATATGCCGGGATAAGGAATTCGCCAGAAGAATATTTGCGCCTTCAATAAACAGAATCACAATAAACGGCATTTCCAGCAGGATGGCAATCACCATCAGGGCCATCCGGCAGATGGAGATCGACTGGATCCAGATATTGATTTTGTATTCTTTCTGATCGGCCATGATCACGAAATTCGGGCCCATCAGGAAGTAGGAAATGCCATACGGCAGTGCCAGCAGTAAGAAGGTCCCCACCGTCTCCCAATAACTGAACGGACTCTCTGACAATGCCGGGAAGATCAGTGCCACGATCACCGAAGCGATGATACAGATGACTCCGGTCATCCGGAAGATGCGGCAGGCGCCGTGATAGATCGATTTCACGGTCTCGTTGTCCCCTTCCGCAAGCGGCTTGTACAGCAGCTGCCGGAAGGCAAGTGAATACGCCAGTTCACAGATATTCAGAAAGGTGATCACCTGGGCAATCGTCAGCTGCAGGCCGTTGACAGCGCTGCCGTAAAGACGCACAAAAAGACTGACTTTGACAAAGCCCACCAGAGGCAGTATCAGAGCCGCAATCGTGCTCACCAGAAAGTTGTAAAAACTGTGTTTGGTTCTCGTAAGTTTCTCCTATCGACGGATCAGAGGGTGAAACAGCCATGCGGTAGCCGGGCTGTACCACTTCAGAAACAGTCTGTTTTTTATTCCCAGCGCAGCGATGTAAGGGTTCTGTTTCCAATGCGGGAAAAACTCCTTCATCACCTGCTCACTCATTTCATAGTACTTCTTCCAGTCATCACTGCGGATAAACCGAAACATGCCGTAAAGCCGCAGATGTTCAATGTGCAGGTACTCCAGTTCCGTAAAGTACTTCTCATAGAGCCCTTCTTTCTGAAAGTTTTCCCGCACCATAGCCAGGACATCAAAGATCTG
>CAJOLG010000194.1 GCA_905235315.1 uncultured Solobacterium sp.
CTGGCGGATTTCGACGCCGGCGCCAATACATTTACCTTAAATCCTTCCGAGGATGTGAACGGGGATTTTGCCGTGCTGATCAATCCGCATATGGTGGATTTTTCAAAGCCCTTGAACTTTGTGACTCCTGCAGGAAAGAGCAGCCTCAATCTGACCCCTGATCCGGAAATGATAAAGGAATCCATCGAAGAAACAGGGGATCTGAACCTCGCCTGGGCACAGAAAGTCAGTTACAGCCAGCTTATCGGGAGCAATCAGGGTCAGGGTCAATCAGGGGACGGTCCCCTGATTGGCCCTGATTGGCCTTCCGGAACCCGGGCAGCGAGGATAAAAAAAACATGGAAATTAATACGAAACATGTTATAATTATACCTTGACAGAGTGTCTCTAAATATATATTTAATCGGTAAATAGAGTCATTTTAAAAGGGAGAGTTAATAAGGAAGGGGTTTGTATCACAATGAAACAAAGAAAGATCATCCAGGGGAAGAGGATCATCAGCCTGCTGATCGCCATGATGCTGGCAACGACGACGATCCTTCCGGCGGCTTCGGTGTGCTTTGCTCAGGCAGAAGAAACGGAAATCGCCGCAGGTGTTCCGGAAAGCGAAGCTGCTCCTGAAGAAAGCGAAGGAACAGATGAGCCGGAGAACGATACCGGCGCTTCTGAAGAAGCACCGGCGTCTGAGGTCCCCGAAGAAACGGGGGAGCCGGATAACGATGAACGTTCGGAAGAAGAAGCATCCACCCCGGAAGAAGCCGGGGAGCCTGAAGCTGCTTCGGATAACGGCGAAGCAGCTCCGGAAGAAACAATGACCGGGGAAGAAGATGCGCCGGACGGTAACAGCGAAGAAGCTGCGCCCGCCGGTGGTGATTCCGCTTTGGAAAACGGCGATGATCAGGAAACAGAGGAGACGGAAGAAGCAGTATCCTTCGAAACCACCTTCAGGGTGGGAGACGGTGAGCTTGTTGTTACTCTGGGCGGAGACTATTCCGACAGCGAACTGTCTCTTTATGTGCCGGAGGAGGCTGAGGAGCAGAAGGCTGCCCTGGAGAAAGCCCTGGGCGCTTCGGCGGAGAACTTCCGCATTGTCATGCTTCGAAACGCGGGCAGCGCTCCGGTCATGATCGGCCGGGACGGCGCCGCCAAAGAGGATGAGATTCCTGTTACCGTGAGCGGGTCGTGGATCGCTGAGGATACAGATCCTGTCTTTGCACTGATGAATGAAGACGGAACAGTGCAGATCGTGGAAACACAGACGGGTACACTGGACGACGGTACAAACTGCCGGCGTTTTGGCGCTGATCTGTTTTCCGTACTGATGATCTGTGAAAAGGGAGAAGCGCTTCCGGGAGAAGTACCGGCGTCTGAAGAGGAGCCGTCTGAAGAGGAACTGCCGGAAGAGGCGCAGTCAGAGTTCTCGGCCCAGACCAGGGTGGATGCCCCCGTGCTGAAAGCTGCGCCCGGCGATACCATGGACGTGACGGTCAATATCGACTGGGCAGGCAACGAACCGGTTGACAAAAGCAGCCGGCCGCTTGTCGTCTATGTGACGATGGAGCGAAGCGCCGACGGAACAAACTGGGAGAAGTATGCCCAGGATATTCCTTTTGCGATCACATCTTTCGCAGATCCTGCCTGGATCGGGAAATTTACACTTCCTGCCGCAGATGACAGCGGCAATCCCTACACTTACCATATAACCGAGACCAACGAGGGCCTGGGCCGCTATCTGGTTCCGAAAGATTCCGTCACGGTGTCTGCTCAGAATACGACCGCTTCTATTACCAACACCTACAATGACGAGTGGGACTATCATCTTCGTATGTTCTGGGATGTCTCTGACGATGCGGGCAAGGTTCTCCAGGACGTGCATACCATAGATCGCAGCATGCAGCAGATCACGTATCATGTCGCGGTCAGTACACAGAAGGAATACGAGGCATGCGACGATCCGATGAATCCGACGAAGGGTATTACTGTCCGCATTCCCCGTAAACTCTTCACGGACAGGAACGGCCAACCGGTCTATCCCTCTGCCATATCTGTCGGCACAGAGGATTCTTATGACGACTACTACTACTTCATATATGTGATTGATGAGAAAACCGATGAAATTGTGTTCTATAACTGGACAAAGCTTCCCGGTTCCTACAATATTGATATCAAGGTACAGTACAAACTGGATCCCCTTCAGATCGAGGACTGCACGCTGGGAGAGCTGCAGGCGCACGGCGAGGGACACTACGTCTTTCAGGACGTTACCGATAACGGCAAGCAGGACTCTGACCCCATCTACTACAGGATGGATACCGGCGCGGAAATTTCCCTGCTAAAGAAGGAAGACGGCTATCCGCTTCGAGTGCCGCCTTCGATGGTGGATTATACTTTCGACTTTTCCAATTACCATTACATGGTATATATCCTTCGTTATCGGATCGACGGCAATCAGCCGGTGAAGCCGATCATCTTTACCGACATACCGGATACAAAGGAAGGTGAAGACGGCAAGGTCGTGGCGATCCTGCAGCCGGAGGAGACGGATACCGTGACAGGCAGCGGCGACAAAGAGATTCATACTTACAGTCGTCCGGCCACTTCGCGTTCAACGCCTTCGGGAACCGCGGTTAAATTTACCGAACTTGAAGACGGCGGCGCCGAATGGCAGCAGGAATTTGATCTTCTCAGAAAGAGCGAAAACGGCAACTACGCGACCTTTGGTGAGCAGTGCTACTATCTCATTGTCCAATATAATGCGCTGGACGAGAATGGTTATATCATCAAGGAGAAGATCTATCATAATAAAGAGGTCAATGCTTCTCTGGAGGTCTCGGATCCGCAGCATTCGGCAGATGTGCGTGAGGTCAATGACTTATATGATACTGACAAAAAGTTCCAGGAGGGCGTCGAGGGCCCCTGGGAACCGGAGCAGGATATTCCTGTCGGGCCGGGGCCTTATTTTGCGATCAAGCGTATGGGAGATAACGGATACCCCGGACTATATCCGGGATATACCAGGCTTAAGTACGGGCAATATCATGTTTACAGTGTGACGACCCGGTTCGATGTAGACGGAGAGTGGCTCAAGAAGAACAGTGATGAACACTACTACTATGCTGACTGGTACGATGACGACGTTTATATGCGCGGGTATTATGACGACGGCACCGGCGCA
>CAJOLG010000195.1 GCA_905235315.1 uncultured Solobacterium sp.
TTTTTGAACTCGGTTGGACAATGCGTTTTTGCGTCAGATTGTTTCAAGTGCGATCTTGATCATATTGATGAGGTTTTTCTGGCGTTCTTCATGGGTTGTCTGCTCTTCGTAAACAAAACTGTCCGTGATGGAAAGCAGGCAGGCAGCCTTTTTGCCGAGAACCTTGGCTGTGCTGAAAAGGCCGAAGCTTTCCATCTCTGCACAGATACAGTGACGGTCATTCACAACATAATCGTAATGCGCCATCCGGGGAGCTTCTGTATAAAAGACATCTCCGCTGTGCACGATGCCTTCATGCATCGGGATCGCGAGTTTTTTGGCGGCCTCGCGGATTTCTTCGTTGAGATCCTCGGAAGGATACTGGATGTCATTGGTGTCGCCGCTCTGGTAAAGGGCAAAGGTGGACTCAGAGTAGGCACCGGTTACGAGAACTGTGTCATACAGTTTCATATCTTCGGTATACCCTCCGGCAGAACCGATCCGGATAATGTTTTTGACATTGTAGAACCTGTAGAGTTCATAGGAATAGATGCCGATGCTGGGAATGCCCATTCCGTGTGCCATGATGGAAACCGGCTTGCCGTGATAGGTGCCGGTATACCCAAGCATATTGCGGACCTTGTTGACGAGCCTGACATCTTCAAGGAAGGTTTCTGCCGCAAACTGGGCCCGAAGCGGGTCGCCGGGCATCAGAACAGTTTCGGCAAAATCGCCGGGCTGGGCGCTGTTATGAGGTGTAGACATATATAGAATGATCCTTTCTCTTAAATTAGCTGCTTTTATTATAGCGGACAAACAGGTTTGTGGCCAAAACAAAACCCGTCCGCAAAGCGCGGGCGGGAGTATATGCCGGAACCGATTAGGTTTTTCAGCCGAGCTTTGAAGCTTTTGTGCCGGCCGGAGCGGAGTAGGAACTGAGAAGGTTGGTATCGTAGGAGAAAATCATGCGGGAACGTCTGCGCTCACGGTCAAGTGCCAGCTCGACAAGCCGGTCCATCAGATGCGGAAAGCTGACGCCGGAAGCGTTCCAGAGATAGAAGGCAAGCGAGCCGGGAATCGTATTGATTTCATTTACATATACCTTGCCCGAATCGCCGTCCATCAGGAAGTCAATGCGGCAGACACCGCTGGAACCGAGCGCACGGAATGTATCCAGCGCAAGACTGCGGATTTCTTCTGTTTTTCCGTCCGGGAGTGACGGCGAGACAATACGTGATGTCGACGCCATGCCTTTGGAGCCGGACGCAGCGGACTTGGCGCCCTTGGAAGAGCCCTTGGATCCGCCCATATATTTGTCCTCAAAGTCGAGAATTTCATTCTCTTCGGTATGGTATACCTCTTCCAGCACGGAAGCTTCTGCCCGGAACGTGTCACCGAGTACGGAACAGTTCAGCTCCCGCATCGGCTTGACCACTTTTTCGGTAATGATCTTGGCATCATACTGTCTCGCATTTTCAAAACAGGACAGATATTCGGAATCGGAGTGTGCGATCGAAATGCCGACCGAAGATCCGGTGCAGGCCGGTTTGAGGATGACGGGATAACCGATACGGTTTGCTTTTTCCAGAATCTCATCCTGTTTCGATTCCAGTTCTTCCCCATAGACCCAGAACCAGGGCGTTACAGGAAGTCCGCTGTTTTCCAGAACGTGTTTCTGAAGAACTTTGTCCTGGCCTGCCGCGGCAGCGATAAGATCACATCCTGCATAGGGAAGCTTCAGCATTTCAAAGAATCCCTGAATCGTTCCGTCTTCGCCGTTGGTGCCATGCATGACCGGGATCGCCACATCCACGGGAGAAAGTTCTTTCTTATGGAAAAGGCCGGTGTGAACCGGATGGATCACGACCCGGTTTTCTTCCTGCACGAGGTCTACCTGTGTGCATTTCTGAAGCAGGGCAGGAATGTCCTTGTAATTGGTCAGGTCGCGCAGGAGATCAGAGCAGTAAAGCTTTCTGTCCTTGGCAACATAAACCGGAATTACGTTATATTTTTCCTTGCTGAGCGCTTCCATTGCCTGATGCGCTGAAATGACAGATACTTCATGTTCTACCGACTCGCCGCCGAAGAACACCGCAATGTTGAGTTTCATTTTTTATGTCCCTCCAACCTGCCTTATTATAACGCGGGCAAACCGAATGCCCAAATGATCTTTCCGGCAGAATCCTGCGGTGATGGTATAGTATAGGCAGGAAAGCAGGGAAGGCAGGAGTGTTTCCCCGCGGGAAAAATGACAAAGGAGGACCGGTTTTTTCTGTCCGGGAGAAGGTATCCGGAGGGAGATCGGCAAACATATGAAGAAAGCATTGGTATTGGCGGGAGGCGGAACCCGCGGAATATATCAGAACGGGGCGATCCACGCGCTCCGCAGACTCGGGGAAGATGACTGGGATATTGTCACCGGAACATCGATCGGTGCCCTGAACGCGATGCTGGTGGTGCAGCGTGATTACAGGGTTATGGATCATGTCTGGCATACGCTGACGCAGGATAAGATCATTCGCGGAACGGTTTCCGTTGACTGGGACATTTCAGAAATGCTGAATGAACGTGCGCAGCTGGTACCGTTTGTAAAAGATTTCATCAAGGACCGCGGGGCAGATATCAGCCCGATGATCGATTATGCCGAAAAGCTGTTTGATCCGGACCGTTTCGCCGGCAGCCCGATTGATTTCGGCTGTGTGACCTGCCGTCACAAAGACCACAGTCCCGTGTTTGTGACCAAGGACATGATGATGGAGCACGGTGTTGACTGGATCATTTCGAGTGCATCCGCCTATCCCGCGTTTCCGGTTCACAAATTTGAAGAAGGGGAGTTCATTGACGGCGGCTATTATGACAACATGCCGATTGATCTTGCACTCCGAATGGGGGCGGATGAGATCATTGGGATCGATCTCAGCAGTAATCCGAATCATCCGAATTACTTTGACCGTACCGGGATCACATATGTCTTCCCGCAGACGGAGACCGGATCCTTCCTTTCCTTTGACCACGACACAATGTCCAGCCTTGAGATTTTCGGCTATTATGATACGATGAAAGCCTACGGAAAATTTGACGGTGTCAGATATACGTTTGAGCTTATGGAGTTTCCCGAGTGGTTTGCCCGGTTCCGGCACGAGCTTCTGATCCTGGAAGAGCGGATCCGGTGAAATCACAAACCGGATCTATTCTGCACAGGTGGTAACCGACCGCCTGGCGCAGCAGCAGCACCGCAAGGTGATCAGCGACAGGAGAATGTTCTTTGGATTTATGGATAACCTGATGTCAGCCTGCGGCCTGGATAAGGAACGTGTCTGGACCTACCGCGAAGCGAGGAATGCGGTGCTTGCGGGCTTTGCGGACTGCGCAAAAGAAGATTATGAACTGCGGCCGGAGCGCCTCAGTATGGATGGTCTGCTTTCATTTGCGTCCACGTTAAGCATGAAGGGAATCATTGAGAAGATCATGCATACAAAGCTCTATCCGTCACATGTATTCCTCAGTGAAGGCATTCTTCTCACGGTATATCCGTTTGAATATGCGGCTGCGGAGTTTCTTGAGGAACTGATGAATGAATTAAAGGGAGAATAACATGGAGCGGATTGCGAAATTTGAAAAAGTGAGTTTTGAACAATATCTGGAAGCGGTAAAAAAAGCAGATCCCGACCGGAATGAAGCGGAAATCCGGAAGGTTTATGATTCGATCTGTCTTCCGCTCCGGGCAACCGAAGGAAGCGCAGGCTATGACTTTTTCGCACCGGAGGATTTCGTTCTTGCGCCGGGCGCCCAGATTCTCGTTCCGACGGGAATCCGTGTTAAAATTGAAGCGGGATATGTACTGATGCTGTTTCCGCGCAGCGGACTTGGCTTTCGGTATCGGCTGCAGC
The DNA here is from genome assembly GCA_905235315.1 of uncultured Solobacterium sp. GTDB lineage: Bacteria > Bacillota_I > Bacilli_A > Erysipelotrichales > Erysipelotrichaceae > Bulleidia. Next base: position 3,870 of record CAJOLG010000195.1, read on the forward strand.
TGAATAATACCGTTGGTGTAATTGACAGCGATTACTATAATGCCGACAATGAAGGCCATATTTTCTGCAAACTCACCAACGATACCAGAGACGGGAAAACCGTTGAAATACATGCCGGGGAAGGCCTGGTTCAGGGTATTTTTCTTCCCTTCGGCATCACGGAAGACGACGACTCCCACGCCCAAAGGACCGGCGGCTTCGGCAGCACAACAGGAAAGTGAAAACAGATTATGACAGACGAAGAACTGAAACTGAGTTATTTCAAAACGGAACCGATTCCGGATCATATTCTTGAACGGATGGAACAGTGCCGCAAAAAGGGGATGATCGTTCCGGATGAGACGCTGATCAAGCGGCCGAGCCAGATTGCAGGAATCCGGGAAGCGTCCCGGATCAACACGCTGGTGCTGGATGAAGTGGCATCGAAGATCTGTGTCGGAATGTCGACGCAGGACATCGATGACATTGTCAGTGCGTTTACCAAAGCGCATGACGCGGTGTGTGCGCCGTATCAGTATGAAGGATTTCCGAAGTCGGTCTGCACTTCGATCAATAATGAGGTGTGTCACGGAATCCCCGCAAGACACCGCAAACTTCATGAAGGGGATATCATCAATGTGGACGCCACCACGATTTATAAGGGCTACTACGGGGATGCCAGCCGGATGTTTGTGATGGGAAAGACCAGCCCGGCCAGAACAAGACTCGTTGAAGAAACAAAAAAATGTCTGGAGATCGGTCTCGAAGCGGCACAGCCGTGGAACACCGTCGGTGATATCGGTGCGGCGATATCCAGATATG
>CAJOLG010000196.1 GCA_905235315.1 uncultured Solobacterium sp.
ATTCCCTTTCGCATCGCGGGAGGATCCGAATTTCCGCATCGCAAAATAACTCTTCACCGTTTCTTCTTCCGTCTGCAGATACAGCGTATACAGGAAGGGATCATCCGGCGACCAGGGAATGATTTCCTTCAGCGTAATCGTATAGTCATGTTTATTGGTGATTCCGCGGTGTACCAGTTCCTCGCCGGCAAACACCGTGACAACAACCTGCGTGTATGTCCCCTCGATCCGCAGGTATACTGCTTTACTGTCATAATCCGGCGTGATCTTGAGATCCGTCACCGCATAAGCCGGAAGATCTTCCAGCCACACCGTCTGCCAGATTCCGGAAGACGGGGTGTAGAACATTCCGCCGTGTTCGATCTTCTGCTTTCCGTAGGCGAGCAGCCCCTGATCGGTATCATCCGTGATCTGAACAAGCAGCTCATTATGTGCCTGGATCACATTCGAAACATCCATGGAAAACGGAGTGTATCCGCCGACGTGACGTCCGACTTCCATACCGTTGAGATAAACCACACACCTCTGATCCACTGCTTCAAAGTTGAGCATGACGGTATGATCCTTCGGCATATAGTCAAATGCCCGCCGCATCCACAGGGTCTCGCCGGGCATCAGGTTTTTATTCGTTCCGGAAAGTTTTGAGCCCAGCGCAAACGGCACCACAACAGGCTCCCACGGTTTTGAAAAATCCGGCTCACTTCCGTCCGTAATTGTAAACTCCCAGATTCCGTTGAGCGAGGTAAAACTGCCGCGCTGCAGCTGCATGCGCGGATACTCATTCAGCGGATCATTGAGATCGATCTTTTTTCCCCACGGACTGAGAAGTGTCATCAGTTTTTATTCCTGTTCTGTCTGTACAGTGAAACCGCCCACTGCACGGCATACACGATCACCGCCGGCAGATGAACAAACAATACCGCATGGTTCATACGGCTCAGTGCGATGTCATTGACTGCCGTGACCTGCACATAGCCAAAGCAGATCAGCGCTGAAAAAAGGATCATCACGGCTTCTGAAATCTCCGGTGCGATTCCCCGCTTCCGCAAAGAATCAAGACATAAGGGAAGCACTGCCGCCAGGAGCGCGATCAGATAAAAGGAAACACGGTCTGCAGCGAATTCCGTTCTCTGCAGGAAAACCAGCACGCCGAGGGCCATAAGGGCTCCCGCTGCCGCTCCGATGATTACGGCAGAGATGCCGCGAAACACATCCGAATTCGAATTCATAGATTTCCTTTCAAATATTCATTTTAGCATGACCCGGCCAAAATCTCTTCCCTCATGAGAACCCTGTATTCCGGAATACAAAACAGAACCGGGACAATCCCGGTTCTGCATGTTTATTTCGTTTCGGACGGATTCTCTTCCGTCGCTGTTTCCGGCTTCTTCTCCGGTTCCGCAGGTGCTTCCTTTGCCGGCTCTGCCGGTGCGGGTTTTTCCTCCGGGGTGTCAGAAGCTTCCGGCTTCTCCGCAGGCTTTGCGGTCTTGAAGTCCTCTTCAATCGACTCGCCGCGAATTACCTTTTCAATCTGCTCGGATGTCAGTGTCTCATATTCAATGAGTGCCTCCGCAATCGCAATCAGTTCCTTGCGGTGCGCTTCAAGGATCTCACGCGCCTTCTCATGGCATCCGTTGACGATCTTGCGGACTTCTTCATCAATTTCAAATGCGACCTGTCCGCTGACATTGTTCGGGCTGTTGTAATCTCTTCCGAGGAAGACATTTTCCGATCCGCTGTTGTATTTGATCGGTCCGAGATCGCTCATACCGTACAGCGTGACCATATCCTTGGCGATATTGGTTGCCCGCTCGATATCATTGGACGCTCCGGTCGTAACATCATCGAAGAACATTTCCTCCGAGGTACGTCCGCCCATGTAAGAGATGATCGTCGCCATAAGGTCGTTCTTCGTATTCAGCATCTTCTCATCCTTCGGTGTCATCAGGTTATAGCCGCCTGCCTGTCCGCGCGGGATGATCGTAACTTTCTGCACCACCTGTGCGTCGTCAAGGAACAGACCGATAACCGCATGGCCTGCTTCGTGATACGCAACCAGTTTCTTTGTCTTTTCATCATAGACACGGCTCTTCTTTGCCGGTCCCATCATGACACGGTCAATCGCTTCATCAATATGCGTCATCGTGATCACATCCGACTTATTGCGAACTGCCAGGATGGCAGCTTCATTGAGCACGTTCTCAAGATCCGCGCCGGAGAATCCGGGCGTCCGCTTGGCAAGCGCATCGAGGTCGATATCCTTCGCAAAGTGCTTGTTTCTCGCATGCACAGCGAGAATCGCTTCTCTGCCCTTGCGGTCCGGAAGCGATACGGTGATCTGCCGGTCAAACCGGCCTGCACGCAGAAGCGCCGGGTCAAGAACATCCGGACGGTTGGTTGCGGCGATTACCACAATACCGCCGTTGTCCTGCATACCGTCCATCTCAACCAGGAGCTGGTTGAGTGTCTGTTCCCGTTCGTCATGCCCGCCGCCGAATCCGGCGCCGCGCTGACGGCCGACCGCATCGATCTCATCAATGAAGATAATGCAGGGAGCGGTCTGCTGGGCCTGGCGGAACATGTCTCTGACACGGCTTGCGCCGACACCGACAAACATTTCCACAAAGTCCGAACCGGAGATTGAGTAGAACGGTACATTCGCTTCCCCGGCGACTGCTTTGGCAAGCAGGGTCTTACCGGTACCGGGGTGACCGCACAGCAGGATACCCTTCGGCATCCGCGCGCCCATCTTCTTGAACCTGGACGGATATTTCAGGTATTCGATGATTTCGGCCATCTCTTCTTTTTCTTCATCACATCCGGCCACGTCATCAAACCGCACTTTGGATTTGTTCTCAAGCCGGGCTCTGGATTTGCCGAATTCGAATGCCCGGGCATTCGCACCGCCTGCGCCGTTCATCCGGTTCATCATCCAGAATCCCATTCCGAGGATGAGGACAAGCGGAATCAGCGAATACAGCAGCTCCATGAAGGCATTGCTGGCATCCGCATCCGTAATCGTTACTTCCGCCTCGCCGAGAAGGTCGATTACCTCGTCGATCTCTTTCTCCGAGGAAGGAATTACGCCGCTGAAACTGACATTCCGGCCATCCTCTTCATACAC
>CAJOLG010000197.1 GCA_905235315.1 uncultured Solobacterium sp.
ACAAGACCGGAAACCGGAAGATACAGCACAGAAAGAGATCTCCTGCTGAACGATTCATAAGATGACAGAGCAAAAGAAGCTCTGTTTTTTCTAAAGTCCCCCTTACTCATCCCCCATAGATTTTGGAGGGCCTGAATCTGGTGCTCTCCGGGTTTTTAGCCGGTGTCCCGGCTTATAAAAAGGGCTCTCCCGATGAGAGAGCCCGAAAGCATTTATAAACGGATGGCTTATGCGCCGAGTGACAGTTCATCAATGGCCCGCTCTTCCGCTTCGGAGAAGGTAATGTTGGCGACTGCCTTTACATTGTCTTCGATCTGGGAAGGACGGGAAGCCCCGATCAGGACAGACGTGAGCACCTCTTTGCGCAGATCCCATGCCAGTGCCATCTCCGGCAGGCTCTGACCGCGCGCCTGGGCGATTTCATTGAGTGCCCGGATCCGGTTCAGCGTGTCTTCCGTCAGGGCAGATTCCTTCAGGAAGCGGGTGTCGGTGCGCATCCGGCTGTCTTCCGGAATGCCGTTGAGGTATTTTCCGGAGAGCAGACCCTGCGCAAGCGGGGAGAATGCGATCAGACCGCGGTGCAGCTCTTCGGTTTTCGCAAGCCGGCCGTTGGCTTCGATCGAGCGGTCAAAGATGCTGTAACGGTCCTGATTGATCACATACGGCACATGAAGTTTCTCCAGGATGGCCGCGGCTTTTTCCATGGGCTCTGCGTCATAGCGGGAAAGTCCGACATACAGAGCTTTTCCGCTGGTAACTGCCTGGGCAAGCGCACCCATGGTTTCTTCCAGCGGGGTTTCCGGATCCATGCGGTGATGATAGAAGATATCGACATAGTCGAGATTCATCCGCATCAGGCTCTGATCAAGAGATGCGAGCAGATATTTGCGGCTGCCCCAGTTTCCGTAGGGGCCGGGCCACATATCATAGCCTGCTTTTGTGCTGATCAGGATCTCATCCCGGTGTGCGGCGAGATCTTCATGCAGGATCTTTCCGAAGTTGCGTTCGGCTGCCCCGTTTTCCGGGCCGTAGTTGTTCGCAAGATCAAAGTGGGTGATGCCGAGATCAAACGCGGTGTGGATCATCTGCTTCATATTGGAGTAATCGCCGGTATCTCCGAAGTTATGCCAGAAGCCGAGCGATACGGCCGGAAGAAGCAGGCCGCTTTTTCCGCAGCGGCGGTAGGGCATGGATTCATACCGATGTTCCGAGGGTCTGTACATATATAAAATAAAATCCTTTCTTATGGTACTGCCTCAATTATATCGGACTGCAGGGAGGTTTCGATACGTATAATTAGAAAGAACAGCCGGCGGAAGAAATCCGGGCCGGAAGAAGAAAGAAGGAGAAGCCGTCATGCGAATCATTCCGGCAGTACTCGGCGCCGCCGGCGCCTGTTTGCTTGCCCTGAAGCCATCGAAGAGAAGAGACTGGGCAGAAAGCTATAAATCCGTTCTGTATGCCCACCGCGGCCTGTACGATAATTCGGGCGGCATCCCGGAAAACTCGCTTGCGGCATTCCGGCGCGCAAAAGAACACGGCTACGGCATGGAGTTTGACGTGCAGCTTTCCAAAGACGGCATCCCGGTCGTTATTCACGATACGTATCTTGACCGGGTGGTACGCGATGAAAACGGCGGTACCGTAAGCGGGAAGACCACAGACTATACGCTGAAGCAGCTGAAATCCTTTCACCTTCTGAATACGGAAGAAACAATTCCGACCTTGGCGGAAGTGCTTGACCTCGTTGCCGGAGACGTACCGCTGATCGTGGAGCTGAAGACCGAAGGAGAAGAACGGGAAGTGCCCGTATGTGAAGAAGGCAGATGAACTGCTTCAGAAGTACTGCGGCCCGTATATTGTGGAGAGCTTTAATATCTTTGCGGTGGCGTGGTATAAAACCCATCGACCGGAGATCATCCGAGGCCAGCTGAGCGAGGCATTCACAGCGAATCCGAACTACCGTACTGCCGGCGGCTTTGCGTGTCAGTATCTGCTGTTCAACTGCTATACGAAGCCGGATTTCATCGCCTATGATGCCAAACACTGGAAGAACATTTCCCGCAATCTCACCCGAACGGTATACCGCTGCCCGGCAGTGGCCTGGACGATTCAGAGCGAAGAAGAGCTTGCGGCGATGAAAAACCGGTATGACCTGTTTTTATCTTTGAGGGGTTTCTTCCCTGAATGCAGGAGGGAAAACTCCCTCTTTTTTTTGCGTGAAACACGTTTCACGGAAAGTATTTTTTTCACAAGTCCGGGCGGGAAATCTGCGGTTTTGGGAAATAAAACCGAAGCACAATATGCAGAATTCATGCGGTCGGAAACACATGACAGGCAAGGCTGAAATTATTTCCCGGAAGAAAAAATTTTCATTTGAGCAAATCATGTTTTACAGTGAAAAAAACGTGCTATTATCTTAGACAGAACGGAAAAATTGGAAATCCAACTATTCATTGGTGAACCAATCTTTTACGTACGGCAGAAAGGAGAAACAGGATGGCAGAGAGCAGTTTTCTGATCGATATTTCCGCGCTTTACCGGAATATACAGAAGTATTTCGATAAAACGATGGCGAAATATGAAATCGGAAGCGGCCAGCTGATCTTCCTCTTTCTGATCTATCAGCAGGAAGGAATCACCATGAATGAAGTTTCCCGGATCGGCGAAGTCGATAAGGGAACCACAACCAAAAGCATTCAGAAGCTGATCGAACAGGGCTATGTTCAATCAAGGGTCGATGAAAACGACCGGCGCGTCAAACGGCTGTATACCACACAGCGGGCGCTGGAGATCATGAACGAGCTCTATGATCTGCGGAATGAATGCCGGCAGAAACTTGCGATGAACACGGACTTTGACCGGTTTGAAGAACTGCTGGACCGGGTTACGACAAACTCCCGCATGTATCTGAATCCCGAACCGCTGTATTCGGGAATCCGGATCGGTGGTTTGCAGAAGATGACCATGCTGGATTATCCGGGAAAGGTAGCGGCGACGGTCTTTACGGGCGGCTGTAACTTCAAATGCGCGTACTGCCACAACCGCGATCTCGTCTTTGTGCCGGACAATTATGAGTTCTACGATCCGGATGATGTGCTTGCCTATCTGCAGAAGCGGAAGGGGATCCTCGACGGTGTATGCATTACCGGAGGGGAACCGCTGATTCAGGATGATCTCGAAGGGTTTATCCGCGAGATCAAGAACATGGGCTATCTCGTCAAACTGGATACCAACGGGTACTTCCCGGACCGGCTGGCGGAAATCTGTGAAACGGGAATGATCGATTATATCGCCATGGATGTCAAAAACAGCAAGGAGCGGTATTACGAAACGGTCGGCCTCAACAAAGATGTATTCCGCATCCGGCAGATCGAGGAATCGGTGAAGTACCTGAAAACATGCCCGATTGAGCATGAATTCCGGACGACGGTCGTCCGGGAGTTCCACACCGAGGAAGATCTCATCAAGATCGCAAAGTGGATCCAGGGATCCGAACACTATTATCTGCAGCAGTATACCGAATCCAGCAACGTGATCCAGCCCGGCTGGACCCCCTACAGCAAAGAAGAAATGGAACAATTGCTTGAAGCAGTGCAGAAGTACATTCCCGGTGCGGAATTAAGAGGAGTAAAGGAAGGATAGAATTATGTTCAAGGTAGTAAAGCGAGACGGCAGTGTTACAGAGTTTGATGTAAAGAAGATCAGTGCCGCAATCCAGAAGGCATTTGACGCCTGCGGAAGACAGTATGCCGACAGTGTGCTCGATATGATCGCACTTCAGGTCACAAGTGAATTTGAGCCGAAGATCAAAGATGATCTCATCGGTGTGGAAGATATTCAGGACAGCGTGGAAAAGATCCTGTCCAATGCGGGATATGCGGATGTCGCCAAGGCATACATCCTTTACCGTAAACAGCGGGAGAATGTCCGTAACATTACGGCAACCACGCTCGATTATAAGAAGCTTGTCGACAGCTATCTCAAAGCGCTCGACTGGCGTGTCAAGGAGAACTCCACCGTCACCTATTCGGTCGGCGGCCTCATCCTTTCGAACTCCGGCGCCATTACCGCCAACTACTGGCTCTCCGAAGTCTATGACGAAGAGATTGCCTCGCTTCACCGCAATGCGGATATTCATATTCATGACCTGTCGATGTTAACCGGTTACTGTGCAGGCTGGTCGCTCAAGCAGCTGATTCAGGAAGGCCTCGGCGGCATTCCGGGCAAGATCACATCGGCACCCGCAAAGCATCTGTCAACCCTGTGCAACCAGATGGTCAACTTCCTCGGCATCATGCAGAATGAATGGGCCGGCGCCCAGGCATTCTCCAGCTTTGACACCTATCTCGCACCGTTTGTCAAAGCGGATCATCTGAACTATGCCCAGGTTAAACAGGACATCCAGTCGTTTGTCTACGGGGTCAACACCCCGAGCCGCTGGGGAACCCAGGCTCCGTTCACCAATATCACGCTTGACTGGACGGTACCGCATGACCTCGCGGAGCTTCCCGCGATTGTCGGCGGAAAGGAAATGGACTTCAAATACAAAGACTGCAAGGCGGAGATGGACATGATCAACAAGGCGTTCATCGAGATCATGATCGAAGGCGATGCCAACGGCCGCGGCTTCCAGTATCCGATCCCGACCTATTCCATCACCCGGGACTTTGACTGGAGTGAAACGGAAAACAACCGGCTCCTGTTTGAGATGACTGCGAAGTACGGCACCCCGTATTTCTCCAACTATGTCAACTCCGATATGGAACCGAGCGATGTGCGCTCGATGTGCTGCCGGCTCCGGCTTGACCTGCGCGAGCTGCGCAAGAAGAGCGGCGGCTTCTTCGGAAGCGGCGAAAGCACCGGTTCGGTCGGTGTGGTTACGATCAACCTGCCGCGGATTGCCTACCTCGCAAAGACGAAGGATGAGTTCTACGCAAGACTGGACCATGTCATGGATGTATCGGCCCGCTCCCTGAAGGTAAAGCGGGAAGTCATCACCAAGCTGCTGGATTCCGGCCTCTATCCGTATACCAAGCGCTACCTCGGCACCTTCAACAACCACTTCTCCACGATCGGCCTTGTCGGGATGAACGAAGTCGGCCTCAACGCCGCATGGCTGAAGAAGGATCTCACCCACAAAGAGACCCAGGAGTTCACAAAGGAAGTCCTGAACCTCTGATTATCAGGAGCTCTACGGCGACCTGTACAACCTTGAGGCAACCCCGGCGGAAAGCACCAGCTACCGTCTTGCCAAGCACGATACCGAACGGTATCCGGATATCATCACCGCAAACATGAGCGGCACCCCGTACTACACCAACTCGAGCCATCTGCCGGTTGGCTATACGGATGATATCTTCACCGCACTGGACATCCAGGATGAGTTACAGACCCTCTACACCTCTGGAACGGTATTCCATGCCTTCCTCGGAGAGCGTCTCACCGACTGGAAATCCGCCGCGATGCTGGTACGCAAGATCGCCGAGAACTACCGCCTGCCGTACTACACCATGAGCCCGACCTATTCCATCTGTAAGAATGACGGGTATATCTCCGGCGAAGTATGGAAGTGCCCGCGGTGCGGCGAAGAGACCGAAGTCTACTCCCGCATTACCGGTTACTACCGCCCGGTCAAGAACTGGAATGCCGGCAAGGCGCAGGAATTCAAGGACCGCAATACCTACAAGGTCATGAACTCGAGCCCGAAGTCCGAACTTCGGGCATCGGATCTGAAGAAGATGGAAGAGGCGGAGGAAGAACCGGTTTCGATTCTGACGGAAGAACATCCGGTACGTTCTGATGCGGATGGAATTCCGACCATGTACGTCAAGGATCACTGCCCCAAGTGCAAAGGCGCGGAACAGCGCTTCAAGATCGCAAAGGTTCCGTTTGAGACCGTCAACTGTTCCGAGAACCTCGATATCGCAAGAGAACTGGGCATCACCCAGACCCCGACGATCATCGATCCCAACGGCGTAAGATACGTCGGTGAGACCGCGGCGATCGAATATATCAAGGCGCATAAAGCACTCAGCTGAAAACGAACAGGATGAACCAGGGAGAACCATGCAGGAAATGCATGGTTCTCTTAGTCAGAAAAGAAGGAGATACAGCTATGTTTGACATGATCATCATCGGCGGCGGACCGGCCGGGCTTACGGCAGCGGTATACGGGCGGAGAAACGGCAGAAGTGTTCTTGTGATCGAGAAAAGCGTATTCGGCGGTCAGATCGTCAATACGCCGAATGTGGAAAATATTCCGGGCTTTGCGTCCATCGGCGGCGATGAATTTGCGGATAAGCTCCTTGACCAGGCCATCGGACAGGGGGCGGAAGTCGCCCTGGAATCGGTCAGTTCGGCCGAAACAGCAAATGACGGCTTTCTTGTGAAAACGGAAGAGGGCAGTGAATACGAAGGCAGAACGCTGATTCTTGCGACGGGCACGACGCACCGCGTTCTTGGACTGTACGGGGAAGAAGAACTGATCGGAAACGGCATTCACTTCTGCGCTGTCTGTGACGGGGATCTCTACCGGGATAAAAATGTTGTGGTGATCGGCGGCGGGAATTCCGCCTTTGTGGAAGCGAATACCCTCGTCAACATCGCGGGAAAGCTTACCATCCTGCAGGATCTTCCGATGTTTACGGCCGATGCGAAATCCCAGGAGACGCTGTTTGCCCACCATAACGTGGAGACGCATCTTTCTTCCAAGGTGACGGGATATGTGACGGAAGGCGGAAAGCTGACCGGCGTTACCTATATTGAAAACGGCAGATCCCAGACGGTTCCCTGCGACGGCGTGTTCCTTGCGGTCGGCCTGATTCCGAACAATGATCCGTTTGCGAACCTTGTGTCTCTCGACAGCAGGGGATACTTTGCGGCGGATGAAACCGGCATTACGATGACAGAAGGCGTCTTCGTGGCGGGAGACTGCCGCACCAAAGCGCTCCGTCAGGTGGCGACCGCCTGTTCCGACGGCGCCAATGCGGCGATCAACGCCAGCAATTATCTTTCAAAGTAGCCTGCGGGCGAAACGGAATACGAATGACAGAAAATCCTGAAGAACCAGGGTTTTTTGTCTGGCCTGGCGGATGAGACGCCTCACACAGGAACGGATTTTCGGCGGTTTCCGGTCACTTTGCATTATGATAAAAACAGAAACCAGCCGCAGGTTTCCTGCGGGTTCAACAGATACCGTCCGGCAGCGGACACGGAGGAATAAGAATGGATTACACAGGCAGATATAAGGAGTGGACCGCAAAGATTCCAAAGAGCGATCCGCTTCATGCGGAACTCCTTGCGATCGCAGGCGACCGGCATGAGATCCGGGAGCGGTTCAGCCAGGATCTTGCGTTCGGGACTGCCGGATTAAGAGGAATTGTGGCGGCGGGAACCAACCGGATGAATTACTATACCGTCGGCCGGGCCACCCAGGGAATTGCGAACTACATTGTGAAGCAGGGCACCAATGCGATGAACCGCGGGGTGGTCATTGCGCATGACCCGCGTCATTTCTCGAAGGAATTCTCGCAGTGTGCGGCGGGCATCTTCGCGGCCAACGGGATCCGGGTCTACACCTTTCCCGATCTGCGTCCGACGCCGGAACTGGCATTCATGGTAAGACATCTCGGAACGATCTCCGGCATCAATATCACCGCATCGCACAATCCGAAGGAATACAAC
>CAJOLG010000198.1 GCA_905235315.1 uncultured Solobacterium sp.
ATTTCCGGCTCGGCAAGTTCTACTTCATTTGCGTCATACAGCTTGCGCAGTTTTGTTTCATTGACATCCCTGTCACCGCGTACCATAACTGCGACCGGATTGCCGTCAACGCTGTAAATAAGCGTTTTGACAAATTTCTCTGCCGGTTTATGAAGGAACTCAACAACTTCTTCGATGGTTCTGCTGTTTGGTGTTTCCACCAGTGTCAGTGTCTCAGAAGCGTTCTGTTCCGCAGGAGCGACGGAAATTGCCTGGCTGACTTCAATATTGGATGCGAAGTCACAGCTGTCACAAAGTACAAGAATATCTTCGCCTAACGGGGTTACCGCCTGGAACTCCTCGGACAAGAGACCTCCCATGACACCGGTATCCGCGCGTACGATCTTATAATCAATTCCCAGACGGTCCATTACATTCTTATAGGCCTGGAACTGCTTTGCGTACGCTTCATCAAGTCCTGCTTCATCTTTATCAAACGTGTAGGCATCTTTCATATGAAACTCCCGTACCCGGATCAGACCGTAACGGGGTCTCGGTTCGTCGCGGAATTTATCGGCAATCTGATAAAGAGAGAAGGGCAGATCTTTATAAGAACGGATTTTCATCTTTGCGGCGATCGCAAACAGTTCTTCATGCGTCGGGCCAAGCACATAGGGCGCTGATTTTTACGGTCATTCAGAGAAAACATCGAGTTGCCGAAACCGGCTCTTCGGCCGGAGGAAACATAGATCTCTTCCGGTATCATGGAGGGCATAAGAAGCTCCTGGCAGCCGGTGGCGTCCATTTCTTCGCGAATGATCGCCTCGATATTCTGCATGACTTTATAGCCGAGCGGCAGCATCATATAGACACCTGCAGAACTCTTTTTGATAAATCCCGCCCTTACAAGAAGATTCCCCGATACAGAATCTTCATCTTTAACATCTTCCCGAAGGGTAAAAAAGAAACTGTTTTTCAACTTCATAATCCACCTCGCAAATCCCGAAAAATTATACCATGTTCTGAGAAGAGTGATGCTGTAAACAGCATAGACACCATGGAATTGATCCCTGTTTTGACATTGAAAACGCAAGTTCTTAAAACTGCAGCCGGAATTCCTTTATTTACAATTCACAAAGCCTTCTTTCGGGCTATAATAGTTAAAATATATGGTAGAGGAGGAGGGCATCAATGGCTAAATATTACAGTGAACCGTCTCACACATTCAGTGAATATCTTCTTGTTCCGGGACTGACCGGCGAGAAGAACATTCCTGCAAACGTTTCATTGAAGACACCGTTGACAAAATACAAAAAAGGACAGAAACCTGCGATCTCGCTGAATATTCCGATGGTGAGTGCAGTCATGCAGAGTGTATCAGGCGATGACCTTGCGATTGCTCTGGCAAAAGAAGGCGGTATGTCTTTTATTTTCGGAGCACAGTCTGTCGAATCCCAGGCTGCGATGGTCGCACGCGTCAAGAACTATAAAGCCGGCTATGTTGTTTCAGATGCCAACGTGAAGCCGGATACTACAATCGCTGAGATGCTTCAGATTCTTGAAGAAACCGGCCACAGCACAATGGCTGTAACGGATGATGGAACTTCCAACGGTAAACTGCTCGGCATGCTTACAAGCAGGGATTACCGGCTCGGACATGTCAAAATGAATGATCCTGTCAGTAAATATATGACAGAGCGTTCCAAACTGGTCGTCGGCCATGAAAAAGATGATCTGACCGTCTGCAATGACATCATCTGGACACATAAGCTGAACCAGCTCCCGATCGTGGATAAGAACGACCGTCTGCTGTACCTTGTATTCCGCAAGGATTATGACAGTCATAAAGAACATCCGCTTGAGATTCTTGATGCGGAAAAACGGTTCATGGTCGGTGCAGGAATTAATACCCGTGACTATGAAGAACGTATTCCTGCTCTGGTTGACGCCGGCGTTGACTGTCTGGTAATTGACAGTTCCGACGGATATTCTGTCTGGCAGGCAAATGTAATCAAATGGGTTCGCAAGAAATATGGCGACAAGGTCAAGATCGGAGCCGGCAACGTTGTTGACGCAGACGGATTCAATTATCTCGTGAAGGCCGGAGCCGATTTTGTAAAGATTGGGATCGGCGGAGGAAGCATCTGCATCACCCGTGAAACAAAAGGAATCGGCCGCGGCCAGGCAACTTCGGTAATTGAAGTGGCGAAGGCACGTGATGCGTATTATAAGAAGACCGGTATCTATGTACCGATCTGCTCGGACGGCGGTATCGTCTATGACTACCACATTACCCTTGCACTTGCGATGGGCGCTGACTTTGTGATGCTCGGCAGATATTTTGCCCGGTTCGAAGAAGCTCCCGGAGAAAAGCTGATGGTCAACGGTACCTATGTAAAAGAGTACTGGGGTGAAGGTTCCAATCGTGCCCGCAACTGGCAGCGTTATGATCTTGGCGGAAACAAAAAGCTGACGTTTGAAGAAGGCGTTGACTCCTATGTGCCGTATGCCGGATTTCTGAAAGATAACGTTGCGCTTACTACAGCGAAGATCCGTTCCACCATGTGCAACTGCGGAGCGCTCACCATTCCCGAACTGCAGAAGAAGGCAAGACTGACCCTTGTCAGCGCCACTTCCATCGTCGAAGGCGGTGCGCATGATGTCATCGTAAAGAATAAGGATAATTTCAACAAATAAACGGAAGATTACGAATAACCGGGGCTTTCTGAAGGCTCCGGTTATTTCTGGGTTCGGTGAGGTTATAACAGATACAGTACGGGGATTTATCCCTCAAATCAGAATTGAACCTGCAGATACAAGATGATAAAATTAGGGCATATACGGAGGCATTGGGAATGCAGCGTACGTTATCTGCATTCTGAATGCGGCCGAAGAGAAAACCATAAGGAGAAAACTGAAAATGATGAAACTGGTTTTAATTCGACACGGAGAAAGTGTGTGGAACAAGCTCAATCTGTTCACCGGCTGGACAGATGTTGATCTCAGTGAAAAGGGACACGAAGAAGCCAAAAATGCGGGCCGTCTTCTTAAAGCTGAAGGCTATGATTTTGATGTCTGCTACACTTCGATCCTGAAACGTGCGATTCATACTCTGAACCATGTACTTGATGAAATGGATCGTGTATGGCTCCCGGTAGTTAAATCCTATAAGCTGAATGAACGGCATTATGGTGCGCTTCAGGGCCTCAACAAGGCAGAAACTGCGGAAAAATACGGGGACGAGCAGGTAAAAATCTGGAGACGTTCCTATGATGTAAAACCTCCCGCACTGGAAACAACCGATGAGCGTGCTCCTCAGAACCAGGAAATGTTCCGCGGTATCGATCCGGCAGAACTCCCGCTCAACGAGTCTCTTGAGACAACCGTTGCCCGTGTAGTTCCTTATTTTGAGAATGTAATCAAGGAAGACATGAAGGCCGGGAAACGTGTCCTGATCGCTGCCCACGGCAACTCTCTGCGTGCTCTTGTCAAATATTTCGAGAATCTTTCAGACGAAGAGATTATCGGTGTCAACATTCCTACCGGTTCTCCGCTGGTATATGAATTTGATGATGATTTCAATGTCGTAAATCATTATTATCTCGGCATGAGCGAAGAAGAGCTCAAGGCAAAGATGGACGCAGTTGCCAAGCAGGGTGCTGCGAAGAAGTAAGTTTCTGAATCCAGTTTTAAA
>CAJOLG010000199.1 GCA_905235315.1 uncultured Solobacterium sp.
TGAGCAGGCAACCGGACTGATCCTGAAAGAGCAGGACTATAAGGAAAACGCGGTAATTCTGACGATTCTGTTTGAAGAATACGGCAAACTTTCGCTCATTGCCCAGGGTGCCCGGAAAATGACATCGAAAAACCGCGGCAGTATCCTCCCTTATACAAAGGGGGAGTTTTCATTTGATTATAAAGAAGGGAAAACGATGTTCCGCCTGAAAAGCGCACATACCGTGGAGTTTTACCGTTACCTCCATGAGGATCTGAATGCATCCCTTGCCTGTGCTGTTCTCGCAGAAGTAATGAATGCTTTTCTTGAAGAAGGGGCGGCGCTGTCTTATTCCGGACACTGTGCAGCACTGTTTGAGAACGCATGCCGGGCATGGAATGAAAAGCATGAAGCGAGTATCGTGCTGGCCTGTGCGCTTGCGGACATGCTGAAAACACAGGGGATCGAACCGGATGTGGATGAGTGTGTGCTGTGCGGAAATACAAGTGTTTCGGCAGTTTCCGTCCGGGAAGGCGGGTTTCTCTGTGCGGACTGTGCCGCACGGCATGGGGTTATGTTCAGTGAACCGGAACGCCTCCGGGCATTTCGCCTCATTAACAAGGCACAGATGGAGCACATCCCGATTCTGGAAGAGGCAATGACAGATGCGCTGGGGGAATGCGGCCTTCTGGTAGACTTTATCCGCACCCATGCCGGACTTCCGCTACGCTCGTATGCTCTGTTTCAGCGTATGTATGAAGACCGGGAAACGGACGGCTGACCAATCGCCGGCATAAATGCCTTCTGTCACATCCAAATCCGCTGCCGCCGTATCCGGCTGATGGCCGAAAGGCTGATAATTAAGCCGTTCACTGCATTGAATGGGGGTACAAAAAGTGCTATACTGCCAATGCTGTTATTGTAGGATAGGGGGTAGTGTTCTTTTTTATGGAAAAAACGTTTGACAAGATTGTGTCACATGCAAAAAATGCCGGATTCGTTTTTCAGGGTTCGGAGATTTACGGCGGATTAAGCAACACATGGGACTTCGGCCCGTACGGAGTCCTTTTAAAAGACCATATCAAACGCGCATGGCAGAAGAAATTCATCCAGGAAGACCCGAATAATGTCGAGATCCAGGCGGCGATTCTGATGAATCCGAAAGTCTGGGAAGCATCCGGTCACCTGAAAGGATTTTCCGATCCTCTGATGGACTGCCGGCAGTGCAAGACCCGGCACCGTGCAGATCAGCTGATCGAACGGGCTACCGAGGGAAAGGTAACCTGCGAAGGCTGGACCAACGAACAGATGGAACAATATATCAAGGATAACAATATTGCCTGCCCGGACTGCGGAAGTCATGATTTCACTTCGATCCGGCAGTTCAACCTGATGTTCAAGACATTCCAGGGTACGACAGAAGATGGCAAAGCAACCATCTATCTCCGTCCGGAAACAGCCCAGGGTATGTTCGTGGATTTCAAGAACGTTCAGCGGGCATATCGGAAGAAGCTTCCGTTCGGTATCGGCCAGATCGGAAAGAGTTTCCGCAATGAAATCACACCGGGCAACTTCATTTTCCGCACCCGTGAATTTGAGCAGATGGAAATGGAGTTCTTCTGCAAACCGGGCACCGATGATGAGTGGTTCCCGTACTGGCGTCAGTTCTGCATGGACTGGATTCTTTCGCTCGGCGGCAATCCGGAGAATCTCCGGTTCCGTGATCATACCCCGGAAGAACTGAGTTTCTATTCCAAGGGCACAACGGATATTGAGTATAAGTTCCCGTGGGGCTGGGGCGAACTCTGGGGAATCGCTGACAGAACCGATTATGACCTGACCCAGCATCAGAACACTTCCGGCAAGGATATGAGCTACCTTGACCCGGTAACGAATGAGAAATTCATTCCCTATGTTGTTGAACCGGCAGTCGGTGTCGAACGTCTGTTCTTCATGTTCTTCACAGATGCCTATGATGAGGAAGTCCTCACAAAAGAGGACGGCTCCACGGATACCAGAATCGTCATGCACTTCTCTCCGGTGCTTGCGCCGGTCAAGGCTGCGGTTCTTCCGCTGGTTAAAAAACGCCACGCTGAGAAGGCGCTGGAACTCAGAAAAGAGCTGAGCTATGACTTCTCAACCGAATATGACGAGAGCGGATCCATCGGCAAACGTTACCGCCGCCAGGATGAAATCGGCACACCGTACTGCATTACGGTCGATGATCAGACGATGGAAGACGGCACAGTGACAATCCGGTTCCGCGATTCGATGACACAGGAGCGCATGACGGTTGAGGAGGTTCGAAATCTGATTCTTACGGAAATTCGCTTCTGATAAAAAACCATGGCACGGATCCCTGAACAAGAAATTGATGAAATTCGCCGGAAGGCGGACGTCTCGGATATTATCGGAAGATATATTCCGGTTCGGAAACAGGGCAGGGAGTTCAAAGCTGTCTGCCCGTTTCATGATGATCATGATCCGTCGCTTCATATCAATGACGAACGTAAGATCTATAAATGCTTCGTCTGCGGTGCAGGCGGGAATGTATTCACGTTCATTCAGAACTATGAACATGTTTCGTTTCCTGAAGCGGTCGGGAAAGTTGCCGAACTGATCGGATATCCGCTTTCGGTGGAGGCTTCTGCCGCGGCTCCGCGCAAAACGGATCCGGAAAAAGAACGGTATTACAAGCTGCTTGACGAGACGATCAACTATACCTGTTATGAAATCAATTCGGAAGAGGCAGCTGCCGCAAAAAAGTATCTGAATGAACGCGGACTTGATGAGTCGGTCCGCAGTAAGTTTGAAATCGGATACAATCCCAGCGGAAACCGACTGAGCAACTTCCTTCGGGTAAAAGGGTATTCTGATGCGGACATGGTCGCAGTGAATGTTGCCCGGACCGGGACACAGGGAGTTTCAGATGTGTTCTCCGGACGAATCACATTCCCGATTCATGATGCGGGAGGCCGGCCGATCGGATTCAGTGCCCGGACAATGGATCCGTCAAACCCCAGCAAATATGTCAATACGACCGATACTCCGCTGTTTCATAAAGGGGAGATCGTATAC
>CAJOLG010000200.1 GCA_905235315.1 uncultured Solobacterium sp.
TCATTCAGAAGATCCGCCATGGCGCCGGCGGCCATATCCCCGCTCAGCCCCGCGGATCCGTCAAGATACAGAACCAAATCCGCTGTCCTGTTCATAACAACGGCGATTATATCAAAACAGCAGACCGTTTGCCATGCGTCACGGTCTGCTTGTTTCGATAAACCATTTGTCCTTTTCCAGATACAGATTGCGCTGCTGGCCATGAATCAGACAGGCATACCGCACACCGCATCCCCCTGCCGGGGAAGCGCGGCGCATCTTTCCCAGCACTTTCTCGATTTTATAATTCACTCCGTCATCCCAGCAGATATACATCGGCTCAATCTCGCCGTTTTTATGATGCCGCAGGATCACATCCACATAACGTTTATATACCAGCATTGTTTCTGTTTCCTCTTCGGCCCCATTATAGCCCTGATATGTGCATATTTCAATGTAATATGCACGTTTACGTGGTTGTAATTTCCTGAACTGTGCATTTTAATAATATTATCAGCACCGGAGGTGCAGCCTGCGGTGTACTGTGTTTCCATCGTCTGCGCAAACGGCGCAGAAACGAAAGGCGGTACCTTATGGATCTTAAGGAAATCATCACAACCTACAAAAATAAAACCGGAGCTACGGATGCGGAGATCGCTGCCCGTACCGGGGTTTCCCGCTCGACGGTCACCCGCTGGGCCGGCGGAACCGTGCGCCGCATTTCCGGCGAAACCATGCGCCGGGTCAGTGATATGGTCGGCTTCGACATTGAACCGGTCATGAAAGGCATGCGCATCAATGTCAGCCTGCCGGTGCTCGGGTATGTAAAAGCCGGTTATGACCTGTTTGCGGAAGAAAACTATCTCGGCGAAGAAGAAGCGTCTGTTGAAGAGGCGGCGCGGGGAGATTTCTATCTGAAGGTCACCGGAGATTCCATGAACGGGGTCGGAATTCTTGACGGTTCGCTGGTTCTCGTCCGCCGGTGCTCCGATATCGAAAGCGGAAAGATCGCAGTCGTCCTGATCGGAGATGAAGTGACGGTAAAACGTGTCGTAAAGAAAGAAAATGTAATGATTCTCGAAGCTGCCAACCCGGAAGTGCCCAACCGGTATTTCTCCGCACAGGAAGTGCAGGAGATTCCGGTTTCTGTTCTGGGACAGGTGATTTCCGCCAAAACATATTATTAATCCCGGAAATGCGTTAAGATAATCGGCGGAGAAAAAGAACGATATGAAGACAAGCGAGTTTGATTATGAACTCCCTTCCGGGCTGATCGCCCAGACCCCGCTGGCGAACCGTTCGGGCAGCCGGATGATGGTCGTGCACAAGGGAACGGGAGAAATTGAGGATAAGGTTTTTACCGATATCACAGATTATGTGAAGGCCGGCGATGTGCTGGTCCGCAACAATACCAGAGTCATTCCGGCGAGACTCTTCGGCATTAAGGAAGAGACCGGCGCCCATGTGGAACTGCTTCTGCTGCGGCAGGAAGAAAACGATGTCTGGGAGTGTCTTGCGGGCAATGCGCGGGTCATCAAACCGGGGACGTTCATTTCCTTTCATGACGGCGAGCTGCGCGCAGAATGCATCGGCATCGGCGATAAGGGCATCCGCCGCATGAAGATGCATTATGAAGGCATTTTCAATGAACTGCTCGACCGCCTCGGCAATGTGCCCCTGCCCCCGTATATCCGCGAAAAACTCGCTGATCCGGAACGCTATCAGACCATCTACGCAGCGGTTGACGGCAGCGCTGCGGCGCCTACCGCGGGGCTTCACTTTACGGAAGAAGTCTTTGACCGGCTCCGGGAAAAGGGCGTCATTGTCACGGATGTCACCCTGCATGTTGGGCTTGGCACCTTCCGGCCGATGGACACGGATACGGTGGAAGAACATGTCATGCATGAGGAAGTATATTCCATGTCCCGGGAAACCGCGGATATTCTGAATCAGGCAAAAGCGGAAAACCGCCGGATCTTTGCGGTCGGTACGACCAGTGTCCGGACCCTGGAAAGTGTCTGGAACCGGTTCGGGCGGTTTGAAGAATGTGACGGAGAAACCACCCTGTTCATCTATCCCGGCTATGAATGGCATACCGCCGATATGATTCTCACGAATTTTCATCTGCCGAAATCAACCCTTCTGATGATGATCTGTTCCTTTGCGGACAAGGAACTTATTATGAACGCCTATGAAAGGGCAGTCAGCGAAAAATACCGGTTCTTCTCCTTCGGCGACTGTATGCTTATCACGAATGAATAACGAAGCTTATCAGAATTATCTCCGGCAGCGGAAGTGCGCCCCGAAGACCAATTACTATCGGATGTCACTCAACGAACTGGATAGAATCCGTTCGGAATTCACCCGGAAACCAAGGATCCTGATCCACGCCTGCTGTGCGGTATGCGCATCGTTTCCGCTCGAATTTCTTTCCGAAACGTTTGATGTGACCGTCTTTTTCAATAACTCCAACATCTGGCCGAAGGCAGAATATGACCGCCGGCTGCAGGAACTCCGCAGGTATCTCGCAGAAACCGCACCGGAGATTTCACTGATCGTTAAACCGTATGACAACGAGGCCTATATGAAGCCTCTGGAGCCGATGAAAGATGATCCGGAGGGCTTCGGCCGCTGCTTTTACTGCTATGCGGTACGAATGAGGGAAGCCTATGCCTATGCGGAAGAAAACGGGTTTGACTTCTTCACAACCGTCATGTCGATTTCCCGGCAGAAAGACAGCCAGAAGATCAATGAAATCGGCCGTTCGCTCTCCCGCCTCTACCCTTCGACTGCCTATTTCTACAGCGATTTCAAAAAAGGCGGCGGACAGGTACGGCAGAAGGAACTCTGTGATGCACATCACCTCTACCGCCAGGATTACTGCGGGTGTGTCTACTCCTGGCAGAGCACCCACCCCGATCAGGAATCCCCTGCATAACATTCCCCGATACCGGATTTCCTTCCGGTATTTTTTCTGCCCGTGAAAACAGAACCCATTTTATAATTAAGGGGATGCTTATCTGGTCTGCACATCCGAACCTGTTTCCGGCTTCTGACATCGAGCTGCTTCCTGT
>CAJOLG010000201.1 GCA_905235315.1 uncultured Solobacterium sp.
AAAACCCTGGAGAAAAAACAGGCAAACCTGGAAAAACTGATAGAGAACGGGAAGGCGCTCTGAACAGAACGCCTTTTTTGCCGGAAAAAAGTGTATGAAACCGGTGGCAGAGGCCGTCCGCCCGGCGGGAATTCATATATAATGTTTTTAAAATATACAGGTGAAATATCAACGATGAAGAAAAAGCACTCCGCCACAAAAACAGCGATCTATATGATCATCGGCCAGGCAGTCCTGCTGGTTTCCGCATGCCTGCTGGTATCCGGTGTATTTTTTACACGGTGTCTCGAACGGCTGTATGAAGAATTTGACCGTTCCGTTTCCGGCGCCGCACTTTCCGCGGTGGAGCAGAGCGACCTTGAGCTTCTCGCAAAGGAAGTCTATGCGGTGGTGAGCACCATGGATGATCCGTATGCGCTGTATCAGAATGATCCGGAGGCATACTTCGCAAAGTTCAAGCCGATTGAGTATTCCGAAGTGTATCAGAATATTCGTACTGCGATCAATGACGTAAGACGGAATACATCCTCCACAGCCATCTGTTATTCCCTGCTGTTTCCGGAGGACAACCGCGGTCTGTATATCTTTGATTCCAGTGATTACAATGTGCTGCCCTGCGGCGAGTGGTATGACATCGACCTGGCAAAATTCCGGTCCGATCCGGCGGCGACATTTGAGGCGTTTGTCGGGGACTCTCCGACCTACGGAAAAGTCCGCACGAACGGTCCGATCGTCTATGAAGACGGAAACGGAATCATCGCCGTTCTCCTTGCGGATATTCCGGTGACCTATATCTACCGGGCAGGACGCGGCTTTCTGTTTCAGACCGGTGCTGTCGCGCTGATCGTTACCGCACTCATCTGTGCCGGTGTCGCGGCGGTGCTGCACAGAATGGTAACGCAGCCGCTGCAGGAGATCAGCTCGACGGCACAGAACTTTGTCAAAGGCTTTGCGAGGCGGAACGGAACCTATGAACAGACGCATGTGTTTGACTCGGCGGACGGCGGAGAAATCACCGAACTGTGTGATCTTACGGACTCCCTGAAAAAAATGGAAGTTGAGATGAACGAGTATCTGTGCAATATCGAGAAACTGAGTGCCGAGCGAGCGAGAATCAGCACAGAGCTGGAGCTTGCGGAAAAGATCCAGAAGAATATGCTGCCGAATATTTTCCCGGCATTCCCGGAACGGCCGGAGTTTGAGATTTTTGCCGAAATGCGTCCGGCCAAGGAAGTCGGCGGCGACTTCTATGACTTTTTCCTGATTGATGACGATCATCTCGGCCTTGTCATTGCGGATGTCTCCGGAAAGGGAATTCCGGGTGCGCTGTTCATGATGATGTCCAAGATTCTTGTTTCCAATGCGGCGATGATGAACATGAAGCCGAGCGAAGTGCTTTATACGGTGAATAACGCAATATACAAGAACAATGAAAATGACATGTTTGTCACCGTGTGGTTCGGCATTATGACGATCTCCACCGGACATGTGATTGCGTCCAACGGCGGCCATGAGTATCCGGTCCTGCGGGCGGCTGACGGTAAATTTGAGCTGCTGAAAGATCTCCATGGATTTGTCCTCGGCGGGATGGAAGACATGGATTATCAGGATTATGAATTTGATATTGAGGCTGGCGGAACCCTGTTCCTCTATACCGACGGTCTGCCCGAAGCCACCAATACGGAAGGGAAACCCTTCGGTCTCGAACGCGTTGTCAGCCAGCTGAATGAAACACCGGATGCGGCGCCGGATGAACTCATTGACCGGATGAACAAAGCTGCGGATACATTTGTCGGAGAGGAACCGCAGTTTGATGATATGACGATGATGGCAATCAGCCGCCCGAAAGTTTCCGATAACGCATAAACATGCATGCATAATTTCCGAAAAAACAAAACCCGCTGCGGCGGGTTTTAACGTGCTCAGCGCTGTGAAAGCAGGTATCCGAGAATATGAATCGGCTGCTGGAAGCCGCCGTTTCGGATCAGTTCCTCGAGTTCCGTGCGGGGAATCAGCGTCACGTTGAGAAACTCGGTCTCATCCAGATGCCGGTCTTTTGTATTGACGCAGTTCTTCGCTTCAAAAATATAGGCATAATTGTCGGCGATCGCCGGCTGTGCACCGATGGTAAAGAGATGCCGCCATTCCTCCGACACATAGCCGGTCTCTTCTTCAAGCTCCCGCTTTGCGGCAGCCAGCGCATCTTCTGACGCGCCGTCTCCTCCTTCGCCGTATTCTTTTCCGTCTGTCCGTTCGATTCCGCCTGCGCAGAACTCGGTTGTTACCGCATGAATGCCGTAGCGGTACTGTCTCACACAGATGTAGTTTCCGTCGGTATCGGTTGCGACAATGACCGCAAAGTTCCTGCGGCTGTAACTGTAAAACGGTTCAAATACACTGCCGTCCGGAAGACGGTATGCACTCTTCCGGAAGTCGATCCATTCATCCTGAATAATATGCTCGCAGGAGACTTCCTCCCACATCAGATCCCGGTCGGGCTGTCTGTCTTTCATAACCATCCAATCCCCCTGTATTCTCCATCTACGATGATACCAGAACATGTACAGAAAATACGCCCGCTTTCGTATTGACCGTTCCGCGCGGAACGGAATTACAGTTAACGCAGAGATGATAGGCGTAAAGGAAATCTGCAGAATTGCCGGAGTGACCAGAAAAACACTGTTTTATTATGACCGCATCGGACTGCTGGAACCCAGTCACCGGTCGGGGAAACAGAATTTCAAGGAATATGATGATGCGGCTGTGCGGCGTCTCATTGAGATTCGGCTCTACCGGGAGATGGGGCTTTCCATTCCGATGATTCAGGAAATACTGGATGCGGATGAAGCGGAAAAGAAACGTTATTTTGCGGAACTGTCTTCCGCTGTTCATGCGGATATCCGCAAACGAACCGAAGATGCGCAGATCATCGATGTTCTCCGGAAAATGAACCGGAAGACATTCAATGAAGTGATCGCAGGGGCCTCCGGGCTTGAGGATCTGCGGAAATGCCTGCTGGATCAGAGCGGGCAGTTAACAGGAG